>NZ_JBSGYQ010000013.1:0-139694 GCF_053610585.1 Streptomyces sp. NPDC054887
CCCCTGTACCGGGGGGCGGGCCGCCGCCGTTCGCGTACCGGCCCGTGGATCAGCCGGTGTAGTAGTTGTGCAGGCCGGGGACCTTGAGCGTGCCGCCGAACTGGCCGGCCTGGGTCACCTTGACCTTCGTGAACATGGCGATCGGGACGTTCAGCGGAGGCGGGGTCTCCGGGCTGAAGGTGATCGGGATGAGGCCGAAGAGATTGCCCTTCAGCTCCTCCGTGTACATGGTCACGGTGCCGTCGCGGAGGGTCGACTTGGAACCCCGCGCGGCCTGCACGTGCGCCGTGGTGCCGTTCGGTCCGACGACCTTCTGGTGCAGGTCGTTGATGTCGGTTTCCTCGGCGGTGAACTTCAGGACCTTCTTGATCCTGCCGCTGCCGGTCCTGACCTCGACGACGCCCTTGTAGTCGAGTCCGCGCAGGGTGAGCATCGAGCTCTCCAGGATCCACGGCTCGTCGGGCAGGTCCGGAATGCCCTGTTCGAGCTCGGCGTTCGCGAGGGCCTCGGGGTCCGCGGTCGGGCAGGGGAAGGGCTCCTTGCCGCCGGCGGCCGGGTCGTCGGCCTTGCCGTCGTCCTTGCCGTCCGCCTTGCCGTCGTCCTCCGCGGTGCCCTTGGCCTCGTCGTCGAGTTCCTCGACCTTGGCGCCCGCCTTGTCGGCGGCTTCCCTGATGGCGTCCGCGGTCTTGTCGGCCGCGTCGGTGCCACCGGCCGTGCCGCCCGCGGGCTTCTCGGCCTCACCGGGCTTCTCGGCGGCCGGCTTCTCGGCCTCGGGCTCCCCGGCGTCCGGCTCGGCGGTCGCGCCGCCGTCGGCGTCCTCCGTCTCGGAGGGCTCCGGAGCGGCGGGCTCCTCGTCCGGCCCGTCGAGTACGTCCTTGATCGCGTCGCCCACGCCCAGCGGGTCGAGCGGGTTCACGCTCTCGCTCTCGGCCGGCTCCGGCGCGGGGTCCTTCGTCGCGGCCTCGCCCGCCTCCGGCTCCTCGACGGGCTCGATGGCCGGCGCGCTGCTGCTCGCGCCCGGGTCCGGGGTCTCGCCCGGCTGCGGCGTCCCGCCGGCGTCCGGCGTCTCGACCGGCTTGTCGGGCGTGGTGTCCGGGCTCGGGGTCGCCGTGGGTGTGGGCGTGGCCGAGGGGGACGCGGACTCGGAGGCGTCCGGTTCCGGGGTGTCCGAGCGGGTGACGCACGGTCCGGGGGCGAAGGGGTTCGTCACCTGGTCGTCGGCGAGCGCCAGCTTGGGGGTGAGCCCCATGCCGACGAACACCGCCGTGGGCATCGCGGCCAGGGCCATCGCCTTGCCCGCGGGTATCTGCAGCTTCGTCAGGAGCGATTTCCTGGGGGCCGCGTGACGCGGCCCGCTTCTTTCACGGGTCCGGTCGCCTCCGGCCGCGGTCAGCTCCGCCTCGTCACCCCGCACTGTTCCTCCCGCCATTGGCGTCAACGGATGTGTCGCTTGTGTACGTGTGGTCCGTGCCGCCCGGGATTCCGGCCGGCTCGTCGCCCGGGGGCGGGACCTCGCCGGCCGGCGGCGCGTACTCGACGGGCGCGTCCGGCTTGGCCGGGGCCCAGGAGATGGACAGGGCTCCGCCGGTCAGCGCCAGCAGGAAGCCGACTCCGAAGCCGCCCAGGTTGGACACGGGGATCGAGACGAGCGCCAGCAGAATCGAGGCGACGCCCGCGAAGACCCGGACGATGTGGTGGTACCACATGGTCAGGCCGAGGGTGACGAGCAGTACGCCGATGATCAGCGAGCCCGCTCCCGCCGTGGTGGCCATGGCCATCGTGAGATGGCCGATCTTGATCTCGGCGTACGGCAGCCAGGCGATCGGCACGCCGCCCAGAACGGTGAGCAGACCCGCCCAGAACGGCCGGCCGCCCCGCCAGGCGCGGAAGCGCAGCCGCCAGTAGGTGAAGTCGCGGCTCGGACCCGAGGACTCGGCGCTCATGGAAAACAGCTCCCTGGAACCGGTGTTGCTGTGCAGAGATGAGGGAGGGGGAGCGGGCGGGACGACGTGTCACGTGTCCCGCCCGCAGAGGGAGTGCTTAGTAGCACTCCTTGACGCCCTTGTGCAGCTTCATGCTCAGACCACTGAGCTTGAAGGTGCCGGCCGTGGTGGCCCAGGCCTTCTGCTTCACGTCGGTCAGCACGGCCGAGTCGGCCTGCTGCGAGAAGCCGTACGGGTTGGCCCGGGTGCCCGGCTGGATACCCGGTCCCTTGGTGGCCTTGCCCGCCGCCACGCCGATGTCGATGTTCTTGAACGTGGCGTTGGCGCCAAGCTCCTCGACATCCAGGTAGAGGTTCTCCGCCTTGACCGGCGTACCGTTTCCTCCAGCCGTGAGCTGGAGAGAGATGTTGCCGAAGACCGGGACGTTGGGCGTCACGACCGACTGACACATCTTGGTGATCTCGGCGGTCTTGAACGCCGACACCGCGACCGGGTGGGCAGCCTTGTTGCCCTCGAGGTCGGTGCCTTCGGCCATTCCGCCGTACTGGAAGAAGCCCTTACCTTCGAGCCTCTCCGCGCTGACCTTGAAGCTCTGGCCCGAGACGCTGAACGACGCCGCGAGCGCACCCTGTGCCAGGGCGACGCCTATCGCGGCCGTCGCGGCCACGCTCGGCACCATGACGACGGCGAACCGCTTCCATCTGGTACCGCCACGAACTGCAGACTCCATGACTTTCCTCCTTCTCGGACGTACATCTCCGGTACGGGCTCTGCCCGCAGGGGGATGGGAGAAGTGCTACGTCCTCGGGAAGGAGAGCGCCCGTATCGGAGGCGCGAACGACTTCCGAATCACCGGCGATCACCCCCGAGCGACAACCACTGGCCACGCGTTCGCGCAACCTGCTGGACAGGCCCCGCCGTTCGGCAGAGACCCCCCTGTCCACGGCCGGCGTCACTGCCGCCGGCCGGCTCGGTGGGGACCCACGGGACCGCGAGCACCGATTGGCTGTCGGGCTGGTGCGGTATTGGACCGAGCGTGGCCGATCGTGGTCCATTCGCGGCCGGGGCACAAGGGGGTTCGTTACTCGCTAGTAACGGCCGTATAACCGATGCGCGACCACCCGGCATCCGCAAGGCCCGGACGGTGCCGTCAAGTGACGGGAAAAACGCAGTGATTGCCGCCCAGAAACGGGCAGAACATCTTGATCGCCTTACTGCCAGTAACAGCGGCCGCGTTTACCAAGTTTCGGTAAAGCGCGGCCGCTCGATGTCACTGTGTCGCCAAATCAACAGCGGCTGCCCCAGGGGCGCCACCGGTGGAAACGCCGGTCAGAAGAGCACGCGGGCCAGCGCCGCACGCGCCTGCGCGACCCGCGGGTCGTCGCCGCCGATGACCTCGAACAGCTCCAGCAGCCGCACCCGCGCGGCGTCGCGGTCGTCGCCCGCCGTACGCCGCACCGTCTCGACCAACCGCCCGAAGGCGTCCTCGACGTGACCGCCGACCAGGTCCAGGTCGGCCGCGGCGATCTGCGCGCTCACGTCGGCCGGACTCTCGGCGGCGTCCTTGCGGACCTGCTGCGGGTCCAGGCCCTGGACCCGCGCCAGCAGTTCGGCCTGCGCGAGGCCCAACTTGGCCTCGGTGTTGCCGGGATCGTCGACGAGCACGTTCTTGTACGCCTGCACCGCGCCGCCGAAGTCGTTCGCGTCCAGCGCCCGCGCCGCCGCTTCGAGCAGCGCGTCGTACGGACCGGCCGGAACCTCGGCCGCCGCGGCCGACGCGGCCGGCGCGCCGGCCTCCGCGTCGACGGCGATGCCGGTCAGGCCGAAACGCTCCTCGGCGACCTGGATCAACTGGTCCAGCGTCTCGCGGATCTGCGCCTCGGGGGCCGCGCCCTGGAAGAGCGGCAGCGCCTGCCCGGCGACCACCGCGAAGACCGCCGGGATGCCCTGGATCCCGAACTGCTGCATCAGCATCTGGTTGGCGTCGACATCCACCTTGGCCAGGAGGAAGCGACCGTTGTACTGGAGGGCGAGGCGTTCGAGAAGCGGGCCGAGCTGCTTGCACGGTTCGCACCACTCGGCCCAGAAGTCGATGACGACCGGGACTTCGGCGGAGCGCTGGAGGACATCGCGCTCAAAACCGGCCTCGTCGACATCGATCACCAGGCTCGACGGGGCCACTCCGCCACCGCCGCCGTTCCGGGCGGCCTCGGCACGCGCCTGCTCCGCCTTCTGCCGGGCTTCGCCGGCCGCCTTCACCGCGGCGAGGTCGACGACGCCGCTCATGGACATGTTCCTAGGCTGCATGCGTACATCCTCCCCCTTTCGCGCGCGGTAAAGAAAAACTCGTGCCCGTCCGGTGCCCGCCGCGTGCCGATACGGCCACCGAACCGCCACCGGATACACGAACCGCGCCCGCCCGCGTCCCCCCGCCGGTTGCGAGGCGCACGAGCGAACACGGCCCAAGGCCCCTGAAGGACCACTTCGCGGCACGGGGTCCCCACCCACGCGCCCGTACTTGCACCACTTTGGTCGTCGCTCCGGTCGCAGCTCCGGCTGTCGCCTGCCCATCCCGTCCGGCAGGAGCGATCATGCTTTCGCTACGCCTCGTAGCGTAACTCGAAAGCCGGCCACCCCAACAGCCCCCCACGGTGATCTGGCTCACGGAGCCGAGTCACCTACCGGCCGGTATGGTCGCGGGCATGCCGCTCAGCGACACCCCGTCCTCCCCCACAGCCCGCACCGGGCGCCCCCGCAGCGTCGAGGCGCACGCCGCGATCCTCCGGGCGACCCGGGCGGCACTGGTCGAACTCGGCTGGTCCAAGCTGACGATGGGCGATGTGGCGAGCCGGGCGGGCGTCGCCAAGACGACGCTGTACCGCCGGTGGGCGAACCGCAGCGAGCTCGTCGTCGACGCCGTGGCCGTCCTCTTCGACGAGCTGAGGCTGCCCGACCGGGGCAGCCTGATGGCGGACGTCGAGGGAGTGGTGCTCCAGTTCGCCGCGCTGCTCGACCGCCCGGAGGCGAAGACCGCCCTGATGGCGGTGGTCGCGGAGTCCACCCGCGACGAGGCCCTGCGCGAGCGCATCCGCTCGGCGATCGTCGACCGTCAGAAGCGCCTGGTCCTGCTCGGACGGGAACGCGCGCAGGCCCGCGGCGAGCTGCCGTACGAGGACGACCCCGCCCAGGCGGCCCGCAACGCGGACCTCATCTTCGACGTCATCGCCGGCGCCGTCGTCCACCGGGCGCTGGTCAGCGCGGAACCGGTGGACGCGGAGTGGGCCCGCAGCTTCACCCTCCTCCTGGTCACCGGCCTCACAGCGGCCCCCCAGCCACCGTCACCACCCGAGGCGCCGCCGCACCGCTGAGCGCCGGCCGGCGGCTCCGCAGAGGCGACGGGACGAACTCCGCACATCCGGAGCCACCACACCCCACCCACCCCGTAAAGCACACGCGTAACGCCCCCACAGTCCGCGTGCGCGTTTCGTCCCACCCCCGACGCCCCCGACGCCCTCGACGCCCCGACGCCGACACCCCCGACGGACGCACCGAAGCGGGCCGCGACCCGTCGCCCCACCGAGTCGCGGCCCGCATCCCGCCTGTCAGAACCCCGGCGGCTCCGTGTAGACCCCCCACTCGTCCCGCAGTACGCCGCAGATCTCGCCGAGGGTCGCTTCCGCCCGTACCGCCGTCAGCATCGGCTCGATCATGTTCGAGCCGTCGCGCGCCGCCGCGAGCAGCGCGTCCAGCGAGGCCCGCACCTTCGCGTCGTCGCGGGCCGCCTTGCGTTCCGCGAGCGTCTGGACCTGTACGCGCTCCACCTCGTGGCTCACCCGCAGGATCTCCAGGTCGCCCGTCACCGACCCGTGGTGGCAGTTCACGCCCACGACCCGCTTGTCGCCCTTCTCCACCGACCGCTGGTACTGGAACGCCGACTCCGCGATCTCGCCGGTGAACCAGCCGTCCTCGATGCCGCGCAGGATGCCCGACGTCATGGGGCCGATCGGGTGGCGGCCGTCCGGGTGCGCCCGCAGACCGCGCTCCTTGATCTGGTCGAAGATCTTCTCCGCGTCCGCCTCGATGCGGTCCGTCAGCTGCTCGATGTACCAGGAGCCGCCCAGCGGGTCCGCCACGTTGGCGACGCCCGTCTCCTCCATCAGCACCTGCTGGGTCCGCAGCGCGATCTCCGCCGCCTGCTCGCTCGGCAGGGCGAGTGTCTCGTCCAGCGCGTTCGTGTGGAGGGAGTTCGTGCCGCCGAGCACCGCCGCGAGCGCCTCGACCGCCGTACGCACGACGTTGTTGTACGGCTGCTGCGCGGTCAGCGAGACGCCCGCCGTCTGCGTGTGGAACCGCAGCCACTGCGCCTTGTCGGTCTGCGCGCCGTACACGTCCCGCATCCAGCGGGCCCAGATGCGCCGCGCCGCGCGGAACTTCGCGATCTCCTCGAAGAAGTCCACGTGCGCGTCGAAGAAGAACGACAGGCCCGGCGCGAAGTGGTCCACGTCCATGCCCCGGCTGAGCCCCAGCTCGACGTACCCGAAACCGTCGGCCAGCGTGTACGCCAGTTCCTGCGCGGCCGTCGCTCCGGCCTCGCGGATGTGGTACCCGGAGACCGACAGGGGCTTGTACGCGGGGATCGTGCGCGCGCAGTGCTCCATCAGGTCGCCGATCAGGCGCAGGTGCGGCTCGGGCTGGAAGAGCCACTCCTTCTGGGCGATGTACTCCTTGAAGATGTCGGTCTGAAGCGTGCCGTTGAGGACCGCGGGGTCCACGCCCTGCCGCTCCGCCGCGACGAGGTACATGCAGAAGACCGGCACCGCCGGGCCGCTGATCGTCATGGACGTCGTGACGTCGCCCAGCGGGATGTCCTTGAACAGGACCTCCATGTCGGCGGCGGAGTCGATCGCCACACCGCAGTGGCCGACCTCGCCCAGCGACTTGGGCTCGTCGGAGTCCCGTCCCATCAGCGTCGGCATGTCGAAGGCGACGGAGAGGCCGCCGCCGCCGTTCGCCAGGATCATCTTGTAGCGCTCGTTCGTCTGCTCGGCGTTGCCGAACCCGGCGAACTGGCGGATGGTCCAGGTACGGCCCCGGTAGCCGGTCGGGTGCAGACCGCGGGTGAAGGGGTACTCCCCCGGCCACCCGATCCGCTCGAAGCCCTCGTACGTGTCACCGGGGCGCGGCCCGTACGCCGGGTCGACCGGGTCTCCGGAGAGCGTGGTGAAGTCCGCGTCGCGCTTGCGGGCCTTGTCGTAACGGGCCTGCCAGCGGCGGCGGCCTTCCTCGATCGCTTCAGCGTCCATACCTTCGAATTTACTAGGACGTCCTAGTAAATGTCGATGGCAAACCGCCACGAGCCTCGCTCGTGGCGGTGGGATCGCGGCGACCGCGCTGCTCGCGGCGGTCTGTTACGCCTTCGCCGTGGCCGGGGTGACGTCCGTCACCAGCGCGCGGGCCTCGCGCGTGATCTTCGGTTCGACGAAGAACGAGGCGAACGGGATGCAGCCGGCCGCCAGCACCCACAGCAGCTTGCCGAACGGCCACTTCGCCTTGGTGCCGAGATCGAAGGCGAACACCACGTAGACGATGAACAGCACACCGTGGATCTGGGAGATCAGCATGGTGTCGCCGGTCTGGAACCCGTACTTCGCGATGATCGCGGCGGTGAACACCAGCAGCCAGACGGCGGTGATGTACGCCATCACCCGGTAGCGGGACAGCACATTCGACTTCATGCATTGAGCGTAACCGGACGCAAGGGGCGATCTTCGGGCGGGGCGGGCGGCGGGCGCCGCCGTGTCGGCGTCGGCACCACCCGGGCGCAGGCCCCCCGCCGCCCCTCCTGGCAGAGCCCTACTTCTCCTCGAAGTCGTGCGCCGCCACCCGCAGCGGCCGCAGCATCGCGAAGATCTCCGCGCACTCCTCCGCGTCGTACGCACCGAGCCCGAAGTCCATCGCCATCAGGTCGCGGGTCGCCGCCTCGACCACGTCCCGGCCCTTGCCGGTGATGGAGGCGAGGGTGCCGCGGCCGTCGTTCGGGTTGGGGCGCTTGTCGACGAGGCCGGACTTCACGAGCCGGTCGACGGTGTTGGTGACGGACGTGGGGTGCACCATCAGCCGCTCGCCGATCTTGGACATCGGCAGTTCGCCCTGCTTGGAGAAGGTGAGCAGCACCAGCGCCTCGTACCGCGCGAAGGTCAGCCCGTACGGCTTGACGACGGCGTCGACCTCGGCGAGCAGGATCTGGTGCGCGCGCATGATGGAGGTGATCGCGGCCATCGAGGGGACGGGTCCCCAGCGCTGCTGCCAGAGTTCGTCGGCTCTGGCGATGGGATCGAAGGGGAGGCTGAGCGGCTTCGGCACGGCGTCGACCTTACCGGCCGGTCATATGGTGAACATCCCCGTCTCGCGCTTCGGTCGGATTCGGCCCTTCCGCGCGCATTCTCGCGACCCGCCCGCACACCACCGGACGTTCACCGGCGGCGCCGGTGTCGTAGCCGTGGGCGATACGGGCGTTATGCAACTATTGCCCGGTCCCTGTCCTCGCCCAGTCGAACCGTTCAAGGGGGCTGGATGTCCGGCCGCAGACCGTTCCGTGCGCTCACCGCCGCAGCACTCGCCCTCCTCGTGCTCGGCGTCGCCGGGTGCTCCGACTCCGGCGACGCGGGGCCGGGACGGGCGGGCGAGTCCGCCGCCGCGTCCGGCAGCCAGGTCCGGGAAAGGGGCCGGGACGCGTCGCCGTACTGGGTGGATCCGGAGAGCGACGCCGCCCGCCAGGTCAGGGCGTGGGACGCGCAGGGCCGCCGCGCCGACGCGGACGTGCTGCGGCGGATCGCGGAGCGGCCGGTCGCGGACTGGCCCGCCGGTGACGATCCGGCGCCCGGCATCCGCAGGGCCGTGCGCGGCGCGGCCGGGGACGCGCGGACCGTCGTGCTCGTCGCGTACAACATCCCGCACCGCGACTGCGGCCAGCACTCCGCCGGCGGCGCCGCCGACGCGGACGCCTACCGGCGCTGGATCGGCGCGTTCGCGGACAGCATCGGGTCCGCCCCGGCCATCGTGATCCTGGAGCCGGACGCCGTGGCGCACATCGTGGACGGCTGCACGCCGCCCGAGGAGCACGACGAGCGCACCGCCCTGCTCGCCGACGCCGTCGACCGGCTGAAGCGGCAGCCGCAGACGAAGGTGTACCTGGACGCCGGCAATCCGGCCTGGATCGACGACCCCGGCAAACTCGTGGAGCCGCTGCGGCGCTCCGGCGTCGACAAGGCCGACGGCATCTCGCTGAACGTCTCGAACTTCCAGACCGACGACGCCGTCAAGGCCTTCGGCTCGCAGCTCTCCGGCCTGCTCGGCGGCGCCCACTACGTCATCGACAGCAGCCGCAACGGCAACGGCCCCCTGTCCGGCGGCCGCAGCGACGCCTGGTGCAATCCCACCGGACGCGCCCTCGGTACGCCGCCCAGCGACCGCACCGCCGATCCGCTGCTCGACGCGTACCTGTGGATCAAGCGGCCCGGCGACTCGGACGGCGAGTGCCGCGGCGGCCCCGCCGCGGGCACCTGGTGGCCGGACTACGCCCTGGGCCTGGCCCGCCGCGCCAAGGCGTGAGCCGGCCCGGGTTCGCCGCGCCCTGAGCGCGGCCCCTCACCGTACGTGGATCCACTTGGCCTCCGACGGCGTTCCCTCGGCGTCGGTGACGAAGAGCATGTACCAGCCGGGCGGCACCAGCGACTTGTCGTCCGGCACCCGCACGGTGACCGCGTTCCGCCCCTTGCGCAGGCGCAGTTCGATCGAGCGCTGTTCGACGTCCGTCGTGTGGGTCACCGCGCTCGGCCGCATCAGCCTGGCCCGCGCGACCCGCTCCGGGTGCGCCGTCCTGAACGTCGCCTCCCCCGACGCCGGCAGCTCGCGCGGCCCGGCGCCGAGCACCGGGCGCCGCGCCCTGTCCCGGAAGAGGTAGGGCGGCGTGTAGATCTCCATCCGCTGCTCGAACTTGCCGAGCTTCGTGTTGGCCTTGTCGCCGAAGAGCGAGTCCGAGCCGAAGGTCACCACCCGGCCGTCGGGCAGCAGGAGCGCCTCGGAGTGGTAGTTGCGGCCCACCGTGGGGTCGGCCGCCTCCTTGAAGGCGTTCGCCTTCGGGTCGTAGAACTGCGCCTTCAGGATGTTGCTCGCGCCGCGCCCCCGGTAGTCCGCGGAGCCGCCGCTGGTGAAGACGGTGTCGTCCGGCATGATCACGCTGTTCAGGTACCTGGTGCCCTGCGGCAGTCGGGGGCCCGTTTTGAAGACCGGGCTCTCCTCGTCCAGGTCGATGACCGCCGTACGGCCGGTGGCCTTCTGGGACTCGCCGACCCCGCCGCCGCCGAGGATCATCACCCGCTGGTCCTGCGCGGGCGGCAGGACCAGCGAGGCGGCCGTCTCGGTCTGGTCGAGGTCGGTCAGCCCGCCGACCTTCTTGAAGGTGTTGCTCTCCAGGTCCCAGATGCCCGGCTCGCGGCCCTTGTCGGCGGGCCCGTAGCCGGCGTTCGCCCCCGAGTAGAAGACCTTGCCGCCCTTGGTGAGGAAGAGCGCCGGGTACGTCGGGAAGTACCGGAAGGGCCCCTTCGACCACTTCTTCGTCTTCGGGTCGTAGTACTCGTTGTCACCGGAGAGGATCGCCCCCACGTCGTCGAGGCCGGAGACGGCGAGCACCCTGCCGTCCTGGAGGGTGACCAGCGTCGGGTACCAGCGGGCCTCCTTCATGGGGTCGACGGGTATGTACCGCTCCGCCTTCGGGTCGAACTCGTACGCCGCCCTGATCCCCTGGAAGTCCTGCTTGTCCATGGTGATCGCCTCGGCGAGGCCGTACGCGTTGTCGGCGTCCTCGCCCTTGAGCCCCACGATCTCGTACTGCGCCGCCTCCTTCGTGACGGCCCGCGGCCCGTCCTCCGCCGCCTCGACGAAGACCCGTGCCTCGGCCGCCTTGACCGTGGTCTTCCAGGGCAGCATGCGCCCGCTCTTGGCGTACGAGATCTTGAACTCGCGCTTCGCCTTCGGCACGGTCACGTCGAACTTCGACACGTACGTGACGCCGGACGGCGAGCGGAAGCGGGTGCCCTTCTTGAAGGTGACGGCCCTGTCCGGGTTCTCGTTCTTGACGCGCATGCCGCCGCCCGCGCGCATGACCTGGTCGCCCAGCACCTCGTAGCGCGCGGTGCCGCCCGCCACCAGCAACCGCCCGTCGGGCAGTTGCGCGTGGCCGGCGCAGAAGAAGTCCTCGGGCGTCGGGACCAGTTCGAAGGAGTTGTCCCTGGGGTCCCACAGCACGGTTTCGAAGGTGCCCTCGTCGAACTTCTTCTGCTCGTTGCCCGAGCCCGCGATGATCAGCACCTTGCCGGTGTGGAGCAGGGCCGCGTGGATCGCGTTGGTGCGGTACTTCTCTGGGATGTCGACGGTCGACCAGGAGCCGTACTGCGCCTTGTAGCCGGGTTGGGCGATCTTGTACGCGTGGTACTTCTCCTCCACGAAGGTCAGCGCCGCCGGGGCGTTGAGTCCCGCGAGCACCACGACCGCACCGCCGCCCAGCAGGGTCTTCTTGAACTTCTGCGTCGGCCGGTAGGCCATGGGTCAGTTCCCTCCGGTCGTCGTGGCGAGCGCGGGCTCCGGCTCCTCGCCCGGTACCGCGCCGCCCGGGTGGCCCTTGGCCGGCCTGAGCGCCTTGACGGCGGCGCGCTCGCGTGCGGAGGTCCAGCACCACACGGCGACCGGCGAGAGGGCGATGACGAGGGCCAGTACGGCCCAGGTGCGCATCGCCGCGTGGGTGTGACCGAGGTGGACGGACGCGACGAGCGAGGCGACGAGCACGGCGGCCCAGGACAGGTGGATGCGGAACGTCATCAGCCGGTCGGGGCTGGCCTCGCCTCCCTTGGGGGTGACGACGAACCGGCCCCGGGTGCGCAGCACCGCCGAGCCGAGGGACTTGGCGTAGATCGGCGCGCACAGCGCGGACATCGCCATGCCGGCCAGGCCGCCGGAGCCCTCGGGCTCGTGCGGCGAGACGTTGTGGCGGCGGTTCCACAGGTACAACCCGATCTGGAGGGCCGCCGCGTCGCTGTAGAGCATCAGCCAGACCGACGAGGAGACCTGGGTGCCGGACGCCCCGAACCACAGGAACAGGACGCAACTGAGGATGCCGAGGACCCAGTTCACGGCGGTCATCGGGTAGTAGACGAGCATCAGGGTGTACGTGAGCAGCCGACCCGGCGGCACCCGGAAGGGCGCCTTCCAGAACTGCCGGAACAGGGTCTCGTACGTGCCGCGCGACCAGCGCAGCTGCTGGGTGAAGAAGTCGGTCCAGGACGCCGGCCCCTCGCCGACGGCCAGCACGTCCGGGGTGTAGACGGACCGCCAGAAGCGCCCGGTCTCCCGGTTCTTCCTGCGGTGCAGCTCGAAGCCGGTGGCCATGTCCTCGGTGATCGAGTCGTAGAGACCGCCGACCTGCTTGAGGGCACGTACGCGTACGACGTTGTTGGTGCCGACGAACATCGGAGCGCCGTAGCGGTTGCCCGCCCGCTGGATCAGCGCGTGGAAGAGGAACTGCTGCGACTCGGCGGCCTTGGTGACGCAGGAGTCGTAGTTGCCGTACACCTGCGGTCCGACGACGAAGGCGACGTCCGGGTCACGGAAGTAACCGAGCATCCGCTCCAGGAAGTTGTCCAGCGGCACGTGGTCGGTGTCGACACAGGCGAAGAAGTCGTACGCGTCGCCGTGCATGGCGAGCCAGGCGTTGTAGTTGCCGTGCTTGGTCTTCGCCCGGTGCGGGCCCTTGCGGGTGTTCCACTCCGGTACGCCGCTGCGGGTGAAGTGCCGTACGCCCAGTTCGGCGCAGAGCGCCCGGGCCTGTGCGTCGTCGCCCTCGTCCAGGAGCCAGACGTCGAGCGGCCCGTCGTGCCGCAGCCGGACCGCGCCTTCGAGGGTGGCGCGCACCATGGACAGGGCTTCCTTGCCCGGTACGTACGTCGTGAGGAACGCGACCCGGGTGCCCGGTTCGGGCGTCACGGGTATCGGGTCCCTGGCGACCATCGTGGCGTGCGCGATGGACACCACGTTGACCAGCATGAAGAACATGATCAGGGCGATCGAGGCCAGCATCACCGTGTCGAGGTGGACCAGCCACCGGTCGCCGCCCTCGCGTTCGGTCCAGTGCGTGGGCCAGACGAGGTAGGCGAGCAGCAGCGCCGAGAGCAGCGGAGCGAGCGTCATCAGCAGTACGGCGCGTATTCGGTGCGGCTCCCCCGCCATCAGACTTCGGTACTGCACCCGGTAACGGGTGGCGCCGGGCTCCGTCATCGGCCCGGCGAGCCGGCTGTGCGTGTCGTAGTCGTAGCCGTCCGGCCGCACTGTGCCTCCCGCAGTCGAGGGCGTTCGATACCCCCACATAAGTGGACATCTGTGGGCGTGTCGAACCGGGTCGTCCGAGCGGGCGGTTCTCGGCGTCCGGCCGTTTGAACGACGGCGGGACGGCCGTGCGACGGAGGGACGGCGAAGCCCCCGGCCGCGGGTCGGCGGCCGGGGGCTTCGTTTCGTCGGGCGGGCTCAGGCGCCCAGATGGCGCTCCACCGTCTCGACCTTGGAGGTCAGACCGTCGGTGACGCCGGGCCGGACGTCCGCCTTCAGCACCAGCGACACGCGCGGGGCGCGGGCCTCGACGGCGGCTACGGCACGCTTCACGACGTCCATCACCTCGTCCCACTCGCCTTCGACGGAGGTGAACATCGCGTCGGTGCGGTTCGGCAGTCCCGACTCGCGGACCACGCGGACCGCGTCGGCGACGTACTCCCCGACGTCCTCGCCGACGCCCAGCGGGGTGACGGAGAACGCGACGATCATGCGCCGACCACGCCTTCCTTGCGGGCGCGGGAGGCGATGACCGCGTTCTCGGCCGCGCGCTTGAGGCGCTTGTCGGCGAAGAAGCCGCCGGCCGGCAGGACCGACATGGCGAGGTAGAAGGCGGCGGTGCCCAGCGACCACTTCGCCCGGTTCCAGGCGTCGGCCCAGAAGAGGACGTACAGGACGAAGAGCAGGCCGTGGACCGCGCCCATGACCGGCACCGCGTTGAACTCCGTGGTGCGCTTGAGCACCGAGCAGACGAGCAGCAGCAGGAAGGAGACGGCCTCGGGTACGGACACCAGGCGGAGGCGGCGGAGTGCGGAAGCGGTCTTGATGTCCACGGAGGGGCAACCTTCGTCGTCGCAGGGAACGGTCGATCTTGTGAACGGACGCACAAGCTCGTCACCATTGTGGCAGCCGCCCACCACCGCCCTTTATCAGGGTCGGGGTCACGGGATACCGTCACCCACGTGGCTCAGTTCCGACTGCAAGGCAGCAAGGTGCTCGCCGTCGACATGACCGGCGACGCCGTCAAGGCGAAGAACGGCTCGATGGTCGCCTACGACGGCCAGATGGCGTTCAAGAAGATGTCCGGCGGCGGTGAGGGCGTGCGCGGCATGGTGACCCGCCGCCTGACCGGCGAGCAGATGACGATGATGGAGGTGAAGGGGCACGGCACCTGCTGGTTCGCCGACCGCGCGAGCGAGATCAATCTCGTCACGCTGCACGGCGACAAGCTGTACGTCGAGTCCAGCAACCTCCTGTGCACGGACGCGGGCCTGCGCACCGGCACCTCCTTCACCGGGCTGCGCGGCGGGGCGACCGGCAACGGCCTGTTCACCACGACGGTGGAGGGCACCGGCCAGGCGGCGATCATGTCGGACGGCCCGGCGGTCGTGCTGCGCGTGTCCGCCCAGTACCCGCTCCAGGTCGACCCCGGCGCGTACATCGCCCACCAGGGCAACCTCCAGCAGCACTTCCAGTCGGGTGTCAACTTCCGCACCCTCATCGGCGAGGGCTCGGGCGAGGCGTTCCAGATCCGCTTCGAGGGCGAGGGGCTGGTCTACGTGCAGCCGAGCGAGCGCAACACCGTGGGGGGCGACGTCTGATGCCGTTCCGCGAGGTCAACTCGAAGATGGTCGAGGCGCGGGTCGCGCCCGGCCAGAAGATGTTCAGCCAGCGCGGCGCGATGCTCGCGTACCAGGGTGACGTGTCGTTCACGCCGAACATCCAGGGCGGCCAGGGCGGCGTGATGTCGATGATCGGCCGCAGGGTCGCCAACGAGGCCACGCCCCTGATGACGGTGGAGGGCTCCGGCACCGTCCTGTTCGGCCACGGCGGTCACCACATCCAGGTCGTCACCCTCACCGGCGAGACGCTGTACGTCGAGGCCGACCGCCTCCTCGCCTTCGACGGCAGCCTCGCCCAGGGGACGATGTTCATGGGCTCGCAGGGCGGCGTCATGGGCATGGTGCGCGGCCAGGTGACCGGCCAGGGCCTGTTCACCACCACGCTCCAGGGTCACGGGGCGGTCGCCGTGATGGCCCACGGCGGGGTGATCGAGGTGCCGATCACCCCGCAGCGCCCCGTGCACGTGGACCCGCAGGCGTACGTCGCGCACCGCGGCGACGTGCGCAACAAGCTCTCCACCGCGCTCGGCTGGCGCGACATGGTGGGCCGCGGCTCGGGCGAGGCGTTCCAGCTGGAGCTGTCCGGCAGCGGCACGGTGTACGTACAGGCGTCGGAGGAGAAGCTGTGACCACCCCCATGTCCGCGGGCCCCGTCGTTTTCGACCCGTACACGCTCCCGTCCGACGACAACGTCAATCCGTACACCTTCTGCGTGGAGCTCAAGGGGAGCCAGTGGTTCCTCCAGAAGGGCAAGATGATCGCCTACTACGGGCGCATCGACTTCAACGGCATCGGCCACGGCCGCTTCGAGCGGCTCCTGCGCACCAGCTTCCACTCGCCGCTGCACGCGAGCGACTGGGTGGTGGCGGAGGGCCAGGGCAAGATGCTGCTCGCGGACCGGGCGTTCGACGTCAACTCCTTCGACCTCGACAACGGCAACCTCACCATCCGCTCCGGCAACCTCCTCGCGTACGAGCCGAGCCTCGCGCTCAAGCAGTCGATCGTGCCGGGCTTCCTGACCCTGCTCGGCACGGGCAAGTTCGTGGCGGCCTCCAACGGCCCCGTGGTCTTCATGGAGCCGCCGATCCGCGTGGACCCGCAGGCGCTGGTCGGCTGGGCGGACTGCCCGTCGCCGTGCCACCACTACGACCACGGATACATGACAGGCGTCATGGGCGGGATCAGGTCACTGACCGGCGTCGGGGGCACGTCGGGCGAGGAGCACCAGTTCGAGTTCGCCGGGGCCGGCACCGTGCTCCTCCAGTCCACCGAGCTGCTCATGGCGGAGCAGGCCACGGGCGCCGTTCCGGCGCAGGCCGGAGTGCCCGGCGGCCACGGCGCGGGTCCCGGTCAGCACGGCGGCGCACCGCGCCTTCCCGGTCAGCTGGGGGACCTCCAGCGTCGCTTCGGGCTGTGAGCGGTAGTCTGCGGAGTGTGACGTCGAACGTCTGCGCCCTTGTCGCGTGCGGGGCGTCACACTCCACAACTTCGTCCAGATTTCAACTTCTTAGGTAGAATCCATATATGGAGACCGAGACGGCCACCCCCTGGCTGACCGATGCCGAACAGTGCGCCTGGCGGACCTACCTGGACGCCAACAGGCTGCTGACCTATCAGCTCGAAAAGGATCTACAGCCGTACGGGCTGACCATCAACGACTACGAGATCCTGGTCAACCTCTCCGAGTCGCAGGAACGCCGGCTGAGGATGAGCGACCTCGCCGCGGCGACCCTCCAGTCCAAGAGCCGCCTCTCCCACCAGATCACCCGTATGGAGAACGCGGGACTGGTCCGCCGGGAGAACTGCGAGTCCGACCGCCGCGGCCTGTACGCCGTACTCACCGACCAGGGCAGCGAAACCATGAAGCAGGTCGCTCCCCACCACGTCGAGTCGGTACGCAGGCACTTCATCGGCATGCTCTCCCCCGAGGCACTGGCCGACATGCAGGCCGCCCTCACCCCGGTGGTGGAGCAGCTGCGCGGCCGACGGGGAAGGATCTAGCCGGCCGCCCGAGGCGAGGAGAGCACCGCCGCCCTCTCCTTGCACGGGTTCGCCGGACCCCCGGCCGTTCAGCCGCCCGCCGAGCCGGCCGCCACCGGCATGCGCAGCTCGAACAGCGCTCCCCCCAGCGGTCCCCGCGTCACCGACAGCGTGCCGCCGTGCCGGCGGGCCACGTCGCGGGCGATGGCCAGGCCGAGGCCCGCGCCGCCGTCGTCACGACTGCGCGCCTCGTCGAGCCGTACGAACCGCTCGAAGATCCGCTCCCGCTCCCCCTCCGGAACCCCGGCGCCGTCGTCCGACACGCCGAGCACCACCGCGCCGCGCTCCCGCCGCAGGGACACCTCGACGCGGCCGTCCGCGTGCCGCTGGGCGTTGTCCAGGAGATTGCCGAGCACCCGCGCGAGCTGACCGCGCGATCCGGCCACTTCGCACGCGCCCGAGCCGCCCGAGCCGCCCGAGCCGCCCGAGACCGTCACCGGGAGCCGGTCAGCCCGCTGCGACACCTCCTCGCGCACCAGCGCGCCGAGATCGACCCGCCCCTGCCCGGGCCGCTCCCCCGCGTCCAGCCGGGCGAGCAGCAGCAGATCGGCGGCAAGCCCCTGTAGCCGTACGGTGTCCCGCACGGCGTCCCGTACGTCGAGCAGCTCCGGGTGCGCCGCGCCGACCTCCAGTTGTGTCCGCAGCGAGGCGATGGGGCTCCTCAGCTCGTGCGAGGCGTCGGCGACGAACCGCCGCTGGCGCTCCACCGAGGCCTCAAGGGCCGCCAGCGTCTCGTTGGTGGTGGCGGCGAGCCGCGCCACCTCGTCGTGCGTGTCCGGCTCGGGCACCCGCCGCGACAGGTCCTCCGACGCGGTGATCGCGGCCATCTCGCGCCGGATCCCCTCGACGGGCCGCAGCGCCCGCCGCGTCACGAGCCACGTCACCCCGGCCACCACGGCGAGCAGCGCGGGCAGCCCGGTCAGCATCGCCTCGCGCACGGTGCCGACGGCGGCCTGCTCGGCGGCGAGCGGCGCGCCGGCGTACACCGTGACGTCCTGCCCGCGTGCCGTCCGCACCTCGACGGCGGCGAACCGGTAGTCGGCCCGCTCGCCGTCCACCGTCGCGCTGCCGGACGACATCCGGGGCTCGTCGTCGGACACCTCGCCGGGTTCGGGATCGTCGTCCTCGCCCGCGCCCCCGCCCCGCACCCGGACCTCGGGGCTCCCCGCGCCCCCGATCGCCTCCAGGTCGTCGCTCACGGCCACCACGTGCCGGTCCTCGTCGACCACCTGCACCGGGCGGTCGTCGGGCCACTCCACGTCCGCGTACGGGCGCCCCAGAGCCACCTGCGAGGCGACGTTGCGGGCGTCGACCTCGGCCTGGAGGTCGGCCTGGTCGATCAGGTTGGCCCGCAGCACCAGCAGTACGGCGAGCCCCGCGGCCACCAGCGCCACCGCCACGACGGCGGTGGCCCCGAGCGCCGCCCTGGCCCGTACGGACCCGAAGAGGCGCCTCATGCCGCCACCAGCCGGTAACCGGCGCCGCGCACCGTCTGGATCCTCGCCGCGCCGAGCTTGCGCCGCAGGGAGCTCACGTACACCTCGACGATGTTGGGATCGCCGTCGTACGCGAAGTCCCACACGTGCTCCAGGATCTGCGCCTTGCTGACCACCTCGCCGGCCCGCACGGCGAACTGCTCCAGTACGGCGAACTCCTTCGCGGTGAGCACCACTTCGTCCTCACCGGCGTACACGCGCCGGCCGGCCGTGTCCACCCGCAGGTCCCCCACCTCGACGACCGGCGAGGCCCCCGCGCCGGCCCGGCGGCGCAGCAGGGCCCTGACCCGGGCGACCAGCACGACGTACGAGAACGGCTTGGTCAGGTAGTCGTCGGCGCCCGTGTCGAGCCCCTCCGCCTCGTCGTACTCGCCGTCCTTCGCGGTCAGCATCAGGATCGGCACGTCGTTGCCCGCCGCCCGCAGCGCCGCGCACACCCGGTAGCCGTTCATGCCGGGGAGCATGATGTCGAGCAGGACGAGGTCGTACGCGCCCTCACCGGCCCGGTGCAGCCCTTCGAGCCCGTCGTGCACCACGTCCACGGCGAAGCCCTCGGCGGTGAGCCCCTTGGCCAGGGCCGTCGCGAGCCGCCTCTCGTCCTCCACGATCAACAAGCGCATGCGCCAAGGTTCGCAAACGGAACCTGAAGAAGCCTTCAGCCGGCTTCAGCTCCCGTTCAGCATCGCTGGGCCAGGTTGTGTCCCGTAGCAACCAACCGCTCGGGAGGAACCCCATGAAGCGCAAGCTCGTCATCGCCACCGCCGTCGCGGCCCTGCTCGCCGGCGGCACCGCGACCGCGTTCGCCACCTCGGACGACGACACGGACGGCACGAAGCGGGTCGCGAGCACCGTCACGCTCGACGAAGCGGCGTCGGCGGCCACCAAGGCGTCTCCGGGCACGGTCACCGGGGCCGAACTCGACGACGACGCCCCCGTGTGGGAGATCGACGTCTTCGGCAAGGACGCCAAGTGGCACGACGTCGACGTGGACGCCGGCACCGCGAAGGTGCGGAGCGACCGCACGGAGGACGACGAGGACGACCGCGCCCCGCGGACCACCGAGGTCACCGTGCAGGAGGCGGCGGCAGCGGCGCTGAAGGCGCGGCCCGGCACGCTGACGTCCATCGACCTGGACGAGGACGGGGGCACGCAGGTGTGGGAGGCCGAAGTGCGCTCCAAGGACGGCAAGCACCACGAGCTGGCCGTCGACGCCAGGACCGCCGAGGTGACGGCGGACCGGGACGACCAGGACGACCGGGCCGACGCGGACGACCGGGACGACCGGGACGACCGGGACGACGACAACGGCAAGAACGACGACCGCGACGACCACAACGACAGCGACTGACGGCACGTCCCGCGTTCGCCCGCGCCCGCCCCCGCCTTCGACGCTGACGGGGGCGGGACGCGCGGGCGCGCCGTTCCGCGGCGTACGCGGTCACGGGAGCACAGCCGCCCGGCCCGCGCACGGCGCTAGGCCGAGGTGAGCCCCGCCACCAGCTCGTCCGCCGCCGCGTACGGGTCGAGCTGCCCCGCGACGATCCGCTCCGCGAGCGCGCCGAGGCGCCGGTCGCCGCGCAGGTCCCCGATCCGCTCCCGCAGCGCGGTGACCGCGATCGTCTCGACCTCGTGCGCCGCCCGCTTCGCCCGCCGCTCGCCCAGCACCCCGCGCTCCTCCATCCACGCCCGGTGCTTCTCCAGCGCCTCGACGACCTCGTCGACGCCCTCGCCGCGCGCCGCCACGGTCTTGACGATGGGCGGGCGCCAGTCGCCCGGCCCCCGGGACTCCCCGAGGCCCAGCATGTGGTTGAGTTCGCGCGCGGTGGCGTCGGCGCCGTCCCGGTCGGCCTTGTTGACGACGTACACGTCACCGATCTCCAGGATCCCCGCCTTGGCGGCCTGGATGCCGTCGCCCATGCCGGGCGCGAGGAGCACGACCGAGGTGTCGGCCTGGGAGGCGATCTCGACCTCGGACTGCCCCACGCCCACCGTCTCGACGAGCACCACGTCGCAGCCCGCCGCGTCGAGCACCCGGATGGCCTGCGGCGCCGCCCAGGCGAGACCGCCCAGGTGCCCGCGCGTGGCCATGGACCTGATGTAGACGCCCGGGTCCGACGCGTGCTCGGACATCCGCACCCGGTCGCCGAGCAGCGCGCCGCCGCTGAACGGCGAGGACGGGTCGACCGCCAGTACGCCGACCCGCTTCCCGGCCCGCCGGTAGGCCGAGACCAGCGCCGAGGTGGAGGTGGACTTGCCCACTCCGGGCGACCCGGTGAGGCCGACCACGTACGCGTTGCCCGCCAGCGGAGCCAGCGCCGCCATCACCTCGCGGAGCTGCGGGGACGCCCCTTCGACCAGCGAGATCAGCCGTGCGACGGCGCGCGGCCGGCCCTCTCGTGCCTGAGCCACCAGCCCGGGGACGTCCTGCATCACAACTCCGCTCCTCGATCAAGCACTACGGATGGGTCACGTGCCCGCGTGCGTTCGCCGCGGGCACGCGCCCGTGATCACTTGCCCGCGACCCTGATGATCAGCGCATCGCCCTGACCGCCGCCGCCGCACAGCGCGGCCGCGCCGACGCCGCCGCCCCGCCGCTTCAGCTCCAGCGCCAGGTGCAGCACCACCCGCGCACCGGACATCCCGATGGGGTGCCCCAGGGCGATCGCGCCACCGTTGACGTTCACCTTTTCCGGGGACACTCCGAGGTCCTTCATTGACTGCACGGCGACCGCCGCGAAGGCTTCGTTGATCTCGATGAGGTCGAGGTCCTCGACGCCGATGCCCTCCTTGCCCAGCGCGTGCGTGATCGCGTTGGACGGCTGCGACTGGAGCGAGTTGTCCGGGCCGGCCACGTTCCCGTGGGCGCCGATCTCGGCGATCCACTCCAGCCCGAGCTCCTCGGCCTTCGCCTTGCTCATGACCACGACGGCCGCCGCGCCGTCGGAGATCTGCGAGGCGGTGCCGGCCGTGATCGTGCCGTCCTTGGCGAACGCCGGACGCAGCTTGCCCAGCGACTCCGCGGTCGTCTCGGGCCGGATGCCCTCGTCCTTGGCGAAGAGCACCGGGTCGCCCTTGCGCTGCGGGATCTCGACCGGGGTGATCTCCGCCTCGAAGAGGCCGTTCTTCTGCGCGGCGGCGGCCCGCTGGTGCGACTGGGCGGCGAACTCGTCCTGCGGTCCGCGGGCGATCCCGAGCCGCGTGTTGTGCTTCTCGGTCGACTCGCCCATCGCGATGCCCTCGAAGGAGTCGGTCAGACCGTCGTGGGCCATCGAGTCGAGCATCTCGATCGCGCCGTACTTGAAGCCCTCACGGGACTTCGGCAGCACGTGCGGGGCGTTGGTCATGGACTCCTGGCCGCCGGCCACCACGATGTCGAACTCGCCGGCGCGGATCAGCTGGTCCGCGAGCGCGATCGCGTCGAGCCCGGAGAGACAGACCTTGTTGATGGTCAGGGCGGGCACGTTCATGGGGATGCCGGCCTTCACGGCCGCCTGCCGGGCCGGAATCTGGCCCGCGCCGGCCTGGAGGACCTGGCCCATGATCACGTACTGGACCTGGTCGCCGCCGATGCCGGCCCGCTCCAGGGCGGCCTTGATGGCGAATCCGCCGAGGTCCGCACCGGAGAAGGACTTGAGCGAGCCGAGGAGCCGGCCCATGGGGGTGCGGGCGCCAGCGACGATGACGGACGTGGTGCTGTTCGTTCCAGGCATGAGGCACGGCCCCTAGGGATGAGGAGTGAACGAGGGTTTACCTCAATGTACTGAGCGGTACCTGTGCGGTCACCGGGCAGCAAGTGTGATCGCGCGCACGTTGCGTAACCACCCCCAACCGCGCTGCACTGTCCCCATGCTGACGCGAATCGACCACATCGGAAT
Source organism: Streptomyces sp. NPDC054887 (assembly GCF_053610585.1). NCBI lineage: Bacteria > Bacillati > Actinomycetota > Actinomycetes > Kitasatosporales > Streptomycetaceae > Streptomyces > Streptomyces sp. NPDC054887. The sequence goes on from NZ_JBSGYQ010000013.1 coordinate 22,353, forward strand.
CGCCTGTTTCGACCTCGACAAGACCATCGAGTTCTACCGCTCGACCTACGGCTTCCAGGTGTACCACTCGGAGGTCAATGAGGAGCAGGGCGTCCGTGAAGCCATGCTCAAGATCAACGAGACGTCGGACGGCGGCGCCTCCTACCTGCAGCTCCTGGAGCCCACCCGCGAGGACTCCGCGGTGGGAAAGTGGCTGGCCAAGAACGGTGAGGGGGTCCACCACATCGCGTTCGGCACCGCCGACGTGGACGGCGACGCATCGGACATCCGCGGCAAGGGCGTACGGGTCCTGTACGACGAGCCGCGCATCGGTTCCATGGGCTCGCGCATCACCTTCCTGCACCCCAAGGACTGCCACGGCGTACTGACGGAACTGGTCACTTCGGCCCCCGCCTCCACCACGGAGCACTGACCGGAACACTGTCCCCCTGATCCCACGCCGGTAGAGTGGGCGGTTCCGGTCCGGGGCCGGACCGGGGCCTGTGACTCATGCCTCACTGTTGATCTGAGACCATTCCCCCCGGGGGCCGCCCGAAGTCGGGGCGGTGCTTGTTTCGGAGAGTTCGGAAGAGTTGCGACCAGGGGACGGATGGGACCGCGCAGTGCGGGGCTACGAACGGCACGAGCCTGACGACCATCTCTCGCGGTTCGAAGCCGAGATGGAGCGGCTGAAGACCGAGCGGGAGAAGGCGGTTCAGCACGCCGAGGACCTCGGCTACCAGGTCGAGGTGTTGCGCGCCAAGCTCCACGAGGCGCGCCGCAACCTGGCGTCCCGTCCCGCCTACGACGCGGCGGACATCGGTTACCAGGCCGAGCAGTTGCTCCGCAACGCCCAGATCCAGGCGGACCAGCTGCGCACCGACGCCGAGCGCGAACTGCGCGACGCCCGGGCGCAGACGCAGCGGATCCTCCAGGAGCACGCCGAGCACCAGGCAAGGCTCCAGGCCGAGTTGCACACGGAGGCGGTCACCCGTCGCCAGCGGCTCGACCAGGAGCTCGCCGAACGCCGGCAGACCGTCGAGGCCCACGTCAACGAGAACGTGGCGTGGGCCGAGCAGCTGCGCGCCCGCACCGAGGCGCAGGCCCGCCGCCTCCTGGAGGAGTCCCGCGCCGAGGCCGAGCACGCCCTGGCCGCCGCCCGCGCCGAGGCCGAGCGCGTCGCCCAGGAGGCCCGCCAGCGCCTCGGCTCCGAGGCCGAGAACGCCCGCGCCGAGGCCGAGGCGATCCTGCTGCGCGCCCGCAAGGACGCCGAGCGCCTGCTGAACGCCGCCTCCAACCAGGCGCAGGAGGCGACCGCCCACGCCGAGCAGCTGCGTACGTCGACGACCGCCGAGTCCGACCAGGCCCGTCGCCAGGCCGCCGAGCTGAGCCGCACCGCCGAGCAGCGGATGCAGGAGGCGGAGACGGCGCTGCGCGAGGCGCGCGCCGAGGCCGAGAAGGTTCTGACCGAGGCGAAGGACGCGGCGGCCAAGCAGCTGACGACGGCCGAGTCCGTCAACGAGCAGCGCACCCGTACGGCGAAGTCCGAGATCGCCCGGCTCGTCGCCGAGGCGACGAAGGACGCCGAGGCGCTCAAGGCGGAGGCCGAGCAGGCCCGCGCCGACGCCCTCGCCGAGGCCGAGCGGCTGGTGGCCGAGGCCGCCGACAAGGCCCGCACGGCCGCGGCCGAGGACTCGGCGGCCCAGCTCGCCAAGGCGGCCCGTACCGCCGAGGAGGTGCTCACCAAGGCGTCCGACGACGCCAGGGAGACCACCCGCAAGGCGTCCGAGGAGGCCGAGCGGATCCGCCGCGAGGCGGAGGCGGAGATCGAGCGGCTGCGCAGCGAGGCGGCGGCCCAGGCCGACCAGCTCAAGGGCGCGGCGAAGGACGACACCAAGGAGTACCGGGCCAAGACGGTCGAGCTGCAGGAGGAGGCGCGCAGGCTGCGCGGCGAGGCCGAGCAGCTGCGGGCCGAGGCGGTCGCCGAGGGCGAGCGGATCCGCGGCGAGGCCCGCCGCGAGGCCGTCCAGCAGATCGAGGAGGCGGCCCGTACCGCCGAGGAGCTGCTGACGAAGGCCCGGGGCGACGCCGACGAGCTGCGTACGTCCGCCTCCGCCGAGAGCGAGCGGGTGCGCGGCGAGGCCATCGAGCGCGCCACGACACTGCGCAAGCAGGCCGAGGAGGCCCTGGAGCGCACCCGCACCGAGGCCGACCGGCTGCGCGCCGAGGCCGAGGAGCAGGCGGCGGGCACCACCGCCGGCGCCGAGGAGGCCGCCCGCGCCCTGCGCGAGGAGGCCGAGCGCGGCATCGCCGCCCGCCAGGCCGAGGCCGCCGGGGAAGTGGCCCGGCTCCAGGCCGAGGCCGAGCAGCGCGTCACCGCCGCCGAGCAGGCGCTGGCCGAGGCGAGGGCCGAGGCGGAGCGGCTGCGCCGGGAGGCCGGCGAGGAGATCGAGCGGCTGCGCGCCGAAGCGGCCGAGCGGGTACGGACCCTCCAGGCGCAGGCCGAGACCGAGGCGGAGCGGCTGCGCACCGAGGCGGCCGCCGACGCGTCGCGGTCGCGCGCCGAGGGCGAGGCCGTCGCCGTACGGTTGCGCAGTGAGGCGTCGAACGAGGCGGAGCGGCTCAAGACGGAGGCGCAGGAGAGCGCGGACCGGATCCGCGCGGAGGCCGCCGCCGCGGCCGAGCGGGTCGGGACCGAGGCCGCCGAGGCGCTGTCCGCCGCCCAGGAGGAGGCCGCACGGCGCCGCCGGGAGGCCGAGGAGACGCTGGCCGCGGCCCGCGAGGAGGCCGAGCGGGAGCGTGCGCAGGCGCGCGAGCAGAGCGAGGAGCTCCTGGCGTCCGCCCGCAAGCGGGTAGAGGAGGCGCAGACCGAGGCGCAGCGCCTGGTGCAGGAGGCGGACTACCGGGCGACGGAGCTGGTCGCCGCGGCCGAGCAGACCGCGCAGCAGGTGCGGGACGCGGTCGCCGGACTGCACGAGCAGGCCGAGGAGGAGATCGCCGGGCTGCGGTCCGCCGCCGAGCACGTGGCGGAGCGTACGAGGACGGAGGCGCAGGAGGAGGCCGACCGGCTGCGCGCCGACGCCTACGAGGAGCGGGAACGGGCCACCGAGGACGCGAACCGGCTGCGCCGGCAGGCGCAGGAGGAGACGGACGCGGCCAAGTCGCTGGCGGAGCGCACGGTCGGGGACGCGATCGCGGAGGCGGAGCGGCTGCGCACCGACTCCTCCGAGTACGCCCAGCGGCTGCGTACGGAGGCGTCGGACGCGCTCGCGTCGGCCGAGCAGGACGCGGCCCGCTCGCGGGCCGAGGCCCGCGAGGACGCCAACCGCATCCGCAACGAGGCGGCGGCGCAGGCGGACCGGCTGATCGGCGAGGCGACGGGCGAGGCCGAGCGCATGGCGGCCGAGGCGGTCCAGGCGCTGACGGCGGCCGGCCAGGACGCGTCCCGCATGCGGGCCGAGGCCGAGCAGATCAAGGCGGACGGCGAGGCCGGTGCCGAGCGGCTGCGTGCCGAGGCCCGCGAGGAGGGCGAGCGGGTCCTCGACGAGGCGCGCGAGGCCGCGGATAAGCGGCGCGCCGACGCGGCGGCGCAGGCGGACAAGCTGGTGTCGGAGGCGAGCGGCGAGGCGGACAAGCTCCTCGCGGACGCGAACGCCGAGGCCGAGCGGCTGCGCGCGGAGGGCGAGCGGGTCCTGGACGAGGCGCGCCAGGCCGCCGACAAGCGGCGCGCCGACGCGGCGGCCCAGGCCGACCAGCTCGTCGCCGAGGCGAGCGGCGAGGCCGAGCGGCTGCGCGCGGAGGCCGCCGAGATGGTCGCCTCCGCCCAGCAGGCGGCGGAGCGCATCCGGTCCGAGGCGCGGAAGGTCCGGGCGGACGCGGAGGAGGCCGCCGAGAAGATGCGTGGCGACGCCAGGGCCGAGGCGGACCGGCTGCTCGACGAGGCGCGTCAGGCGGCGTCCAAGCGGCGTTCGGACGCGGCCGAGCAGGCCGACCAGCTGATGGCGAAGGCGCAGGAGGAGGCGCTGCTCGCCGCGACCAGGGCGGAGGAGCAGGCCGACACGATGGTCGGCGCGGCCCGCAAGGAGGCCGAGCGCCTGGTCGCCGAGTCGACGGTCGAGGGCAACTCCCTGGTGGAGAAGGCCCGTACGGACGCCGACGAGCTGCTGGTCGGGGCCCGCCGGGACGCGACCGCCATAAGGGAACGGGCGGAGGAGCTGCGCGCCCGTACCGAGGCCGAGATCGAGGAGCTGCACGAGCGGGCCCGCCGGGAGACGTCCGAGCAGATGCGGACGGCAGGCGAGCGCGTCGACAAGCTGGTGAAGGCCGCGACGGAGCAGCAGGCCGAGGCCGAGGCCAAGGCGAAGGCGATGATCTCCGAGGCGAGTTCGGAGGCGGGCAAGGTCCGTATCGCCGCGGTGAAGAAGGCCGAGGCGCTCCTCAAGGAGGCCGAGCAGAAGAAGGCCGAGCTGGTGCGCGAGGCCGAGAAGCTGCGTACGGAGGCCCGGGCCGAGGCGGATCGCATGGTCGACGAGGGCCGGCGCGAGCTCGACGTGCTGGTACGGCGCAGGGAGGACATCCAGGCGGAAATCTCCCGTGTCCAGGACGTACTCGAGGCGTTGGAGTCCTTTGAGGCGCCTTCCGGGGGCGGCAAGACGGGGTCGAACAGCGGCTCCGGCGCGGGCGGCGTGAAAGCCGGCGCGGCGGCGGGCGCCACTCGTTCGGGTGGCAAGTCATCCGACGGTTAGCCACTCAAAAGGGGTGTCATTCTCCAGATCAAACGGGCATTGACTCGATGACACGCCGCTTCGGCCCCTAGGATTCCCCCTAACACCTCACCGGTCACATTCGACAGGAACCCAGGAACCCCATGAGCGACACTTCCTCCCCCTTCGGCTTCGAGCTCGTGCGGCGTGGTTACGACCGCGGTCAGGTGGACGACCGCATTACCAAACTCGTCGCCGACCGTGACAGTGCTCTGGCCCGAATCACTGCTCTGGAAAAGCGCATCGAGGAACTCCACCTCGAGACGCAGAACGCCCAGGCCCAGGTGAGCGACGCGGAGCCGTCGTACGCCGGACTCGGTGCGCGCGTCGAGAAGATCCTCCGCCTCGCCGAGGAGGAGGCGAAGGACCTGCGTGAGGAGGCCCGTCGCGCCGCCGAGCAGCACCGCGAGCTCGCCGAGTCGGCGGCGCAGCAGGTGCGCAACGACGCCGAGTCGTTCGCCGCGGAGCGCAAGGCGAAGGCCGAGGACGAGGGCGTTCGTATCGTCGAGAAGGCCAAGGGTGACGCCTCCACGCTGCGCGGCGAGGCGCAGAAGGACGCGCAGCAGAAGCGCGAGGAGGCGGACGCGCTCTTCGAGGAGACCCGTGCCAAGGCCGCCCAGGCCGCCGCGGACTTCGAGACGAACCTGGCCAAGCGCCGCGAGCAGTCGGAGCGCGACCTGGCTTCGCGTCAGGCCAAGGCCGAGAAGCGTCTGGCCGAGATCGAGCACCGCGCCGAGCAGCTGCGCCTGGAGGCCGAGAAGCTGCGTACGGACGCGGAGCGCCGCGCCCGTCAGACGGTGGAGACGGCTCAGCGCCAGGCCGAGGACATCGTGGCCGACGCCAACGCCAAGGCCGACCGGATCCGCAGCGAATCCGAGCGCGAGCTGGCGGCGCTCACCAACCGCCGCGACTCGATCAACGCGCAGCTCACCAACGTCCGCGAGATGCTGGCCACGCTGACCGGTGCGGCCGTCGCCGCCGCCGGCGCCCCGGCCGACGACGAGCCGATCACCCGCGGCGTCCCGGCCCAGCAGACCCGCTAGTCCGCAGCGGAAGCAGTTCCGCCGCAGCAGCGCGCGAAAGCCCCCCGTCATTCCGGTGGCGGGGGGCTTTGCGCGCCCTTAGCGTGGCCGCATGATTGAGCTGTCGGGGCTGACGAAGCGCTACGGCGAGAAGGTGGCCGTCGATCATCTGACCTTCACCGTGCGGCCGGGCATCGTGACCGGCTTCCTGGGGCCGAACGGGGCGGGCAAGTCGACGACCATGCGGATGATGCTGGGCCTCGACAACCCGACGGCCGGCGACGTGCGCATCGACGGCCAGCACTACGCCGACCTCAAGGATCCCCTGAAGTACATCGGCGCGCTCCTCGACGCCAAGGCGATGCACGGCGGGCGCAGCGCCTACAACCACCTGCTGTGCCTGGCCCAGAGCAACGGCATACCGCGGAGCCGGGTCTCCGAGGTCCTGGAGACGGTGGGCCTGACGACGGTCGCGAAGAAGCGGGCGAAGGGCTTCTCGCTCGGCATGGGCCAGCGCCTGGGCATCGCGGGCGCGCTGCTGGGTGATCCGGAGATCCTCATGTTCGACGAGCCGGTGAACGGCCTCGACCCCGAGGGCATCCACTGGATCCGCAACCTCATGAAGGCCCTGGCCTCCCAGGGCCGTACGATCCTCGTCTCGTCCCACCTGATGAGCGAAATGGCGCTCACCGCCGACCACTTGGTGGTGATCGGCCAGGGGCGGCTGCTCGCCGACACCTCGATGGCCGACTTCATCCGGGAGAACTCGCGCAGTTACGTACGTCTGCGCTCCCCGGAGCAGGAGCGGCTGCGCGATGTGGTGCACGCCGCCGGGATCACGGCGGTCACCGCGGCCAACGGGTCGCTGGAGGTCGACGGGGTGACGTCCGAGCGGCTCGGTGAGCTCGCCGCACGGCATCAGCTCGTACTCCATGAGCTGAGCCCCCAGCAGGCTTCGCTGGAGGAGGCGTTCATGCGGCTGACCGCCGAGTCCGTCGAGTACCACGCGCATTCCGACGGCGACCGGCCCGCGCCCGGCGGGGCCGGCTGGGGCGCCGGAGTGCGGGAGCAGACGCACGAGAGGGGGGCTTGAGCCATGGCCGCAACACAGGTGATCAAATCGGAATGGACGAAGATCAAATCCGTTCAGTCCACAGTATGGACACTCGGCCTTGCCGCTGCCGTCACCATCGGGCTCGGCGTACTCATCAGTATTCTTGCGAAGAACGAATTCGAGAAGATGAGTGCGCAGGACAAGCTCGCCTTCGATCCCACGTTCGTGAGTTTCGCGGGCACCAGTCTTGGGCAGCTTGCAATGATCGTTTTCGGTGTGCTCGTCGTGTCGAACGAATACAGCACGGGAATGATCCGCATGTCGCTCGCGGCGGTCCCGCAGCGCGGCACCTTTCTCTTCAGCAAGATCACCGTCGCCACGGCACTCGCCCTGGCCGTCGGCATGATCACGAGCTTCGCCGCCTTCTTCCTCGGCCAGGCGATGCTCGGTGACCTGAGGGCGGACATCGGTGATCCGGGCGTGCTGCGCGCGGTGATCGGCGGCGGCCTCTACATGGCCCTGATCGCGCTGTTCTCGATGGGCGTCGCCTCGATGCTGCGCAGCCAGGTGCTCGCGCTCGGCGTCCTGATGCCGTTCTTCTTCCTGCTCGCGCCGATCCTGGGCAACGTCTCGGCGACCAAGAAGGTCGGCCAGTACCTGCCCGACCAGGCGGGCAGCAAGATCATGCAGGTGGTCACGCCGGTCGACGACAGCGCGCCGTACGGTCCGTGGGGCGGGCTGCTGATCATGACCGTATGGGTGGCCGCGGCCGTGGTGGGCGGATTCGTCCTGCTGAAGAAGCGGGACGCCTAGCGCGATCGAGGGCTCGGCGGCGCCGTCCCGGCTTAGCGGGAACCGTCAGCCGCTGGTTATCCTCCTAACCCTTACGGGGGTTCGGCCACGCGGTCACAGCCCCGACGACCCGACCTGTCGATGGGGCTGGCACACAATGATCGAGGCAGTCGGCCTGACGAAGCGCTACGGCGCCAAGACGGCCGTGTACAACCTTTCCTTCCAGGTGCGCCCGGGCACGGTGACGGGCTTCCTCGGCCCCAACGGCTCCGGCAAGTCCACGACGATGCGCATGATCCTCGGGCTGGACGAGCCGACCTCCGGCCATGTCACCATCGGCGGTCACCCCTTCCGCAAGCTCACCAACGCCCCCCGCCAGGTCGGCGCCCTGCTCGACGCCAAGGCCGTGCACGGCGGGCGCAGCGCGCGCAGCCACCTCATGTCGCTGGCGCAGCTCTCCGGCATCCCGGCCCAGCGGGTCGACGAGGTGCTGGGCGTCGTCGGTCTCCAGGACGTCGCCGGGCGGCGCTCCAAGGGCTTCTCGCTCGGCATGGGCCAGCGCCTGGGCATCGCGGCCGCGCTGCTCGGCGACCCGCAGGTACTGCTCTTCGACGAGCCGATCAACGGTCTCGACCCCGAGGGCATCCACTGGGTCCGCAACCTCATGAAGACGCTGGCCGCCGAGGGCCGTACGGTCTTCGTCTCCAGCCACCTCATGAGCGAGATGGCGGTGACGGCCGACCACCTGATCGTCATCGGCCGCGGGCAGCTGCTCGCCGACATGAGCGTCAAGGACTTCATCTCCGCCAACTCCGCGGACTTCGCCCGGGTGCGCACGCCGCAGACGGACCCTCAGCAGCGCGAGAAGCTGTCGTCCGTGCTGACGGAGTCCGGCGGGCACGTGATGACCGAGCCGGACGGGGCGATGCGCGTCACCGGGCTGCCGCTGCCGCGCATCAGCGACCTCGCGCACGACGCCGGCGTACGGCTGTGGGAGCTCTCCCCGCACCAGGCGTCGCTGGAGGAGGCGTACATGCGGATGACGCAGGGCGCGGTGGACTACCGCTCGACGGCGGACCAGCTGGCCGGCTTCCAGCAGCCGCAGCAGCCCGGCGGTTACGCCGAGCCCGTGGCCCCGCAGCAGGGCTGGTACGCCCCGCCGCCTCCCCAGCAGGGCGGGCAGCCGCCCTTCGCGGGCGCCCCGCTGCCGGGCGGCCCCGCGCCGGCTCCCGGCTACGCCGCCCCGGGCCAAGCCGCCGCCCCGGGCCACAACCCGTACGCGGCGCCGGCCGCCCCGGCGGCGCCGCCCGCGCCCGCCGCACCGCCCGCGCCCGACCCGACCAAGAGCGACAGCGACAGCCCCGAGGACGCCCGATGACGACCCCGTACCAGCAGCAGGCCGCTCACCAGGCCCCCCAGCCGTACGCGCCGCAGGGCGTGGCGTCGTACGTCTCCCCCATCCCGGTGCGCAGGGCGACCCTCGGGGACGCGCTCGCCTCGGAGTGGACGAAGATCCGCTCGGTCCGCTCCACGATGTGGACGCTCGGCGTGATGATCGTGCTCGTGCTCGGCATCGGGCTGCTCTCGGCGGTGGCCGTCGGCTCGTCCGGCGCCGACCTCGGCGAGACCCCGGTCCTGAGCCTCGGCTTCTTCGGCGTGCTGCTCGGCGCGATCCCGGTGATCACGCTCGGCGTCATGACCGTCGCGTCGGAGTACGGCACGGGCATGATCCGTACGACCCTCACGGCGTGCCCCAGCCGCTCGCGCGTGCTGACCGCGAAGGCGATCGTCTTCTTCGCCGTGGCCTTCCTCATCACGCTGGTGACCACCGCCCTCGTCGGAGCGTTCCAGACCGCGATGCTCGGCGGCGTCACGCCGACCGGCGAGGACTGGGCGCGCGCCACCCTGGGCGTCAGCCTGTACGTCGCGACGCTCGGCCTGCTGTCGCTCGCCATCGGCTCGCTCATCCGTCACTCGGCGGGCGCGATCACCATCATGATCGGCGTGGTGCTGCTGCCGCTGGTGCTGGCGATGTTCATGTTCTCCGAGACGCTCGCCGACCTCCAGGAGGCGCTCTTCGAGTACTCGATCCCCAACCAGCTCAGCGTCTTCTACGGCGCCTCCGTCACCGACTCGGGCCCGTCGGGCTGGGACCCGCTGTGGATCCTGCTGGGCGTGACGGCCGTGGCGCTCGGCGGCGCGTACCTCGCCCTGGAGAAGCGCGACGTGTGACCGCCGGCCGGCGGCGGCCGGTCAGTGGCGCGGGGCGTTCCTGGACCGCTGCACCTTCGTGGTGCGGCGGTCCCTCGCGTTCCAGCACGCCTTGTGCCAGTGCCTGCGGTCGTCGACGCCGCCGTACTCGGGCCAGGCCACCAGGTGCGCGACACCGGACGGGATCTCCTGGTCGCAGCCCGGGCAGCGGTACCGCTTGCCGGCCGCGCTCGCACCGGCGACGTGGCGCACCGACCACTCCTCGCCCTGCCACGACTCGGTGCTCTGGAGCCCGAATCTGTCTCCGAACGCACCGGTCGGAGGCGCTGCGGGGTTCTCGCCGCCCTTGGGGCGGTTGCGACGCGGGGACACCTGAAACCTCACGGGTCGAACGGCACTGGCCCCACCCAGCCTAGGGCCATCCGGCGGGGGTACACGTACCGCATCGCGTGCGGGCAGCCGCTCGTTGGGCGCGGCTTACCGGAAAATCGCAACAACTTCGCGCGCGCCCGTGCCTTTGGCACGTGTCAGACGTTGTTGCCAGTGAGGGGGAGCCGCGTCGGCCGCAAGGAGGCAATAGGCGATGCGTGTCGGAACATTTGTACTGGCGGCCCAATTCCCGGGCCAGGGCCAGGGGGAGGCACTGCACCGGGCGGTGCGGTCGGCCGAGGTCGCCGAGGAGGCCGGGCTCGACTCCGTGTGGCTGGCGGAGCACCACTTCGTACCGTACGGCGTGTGTCCTTCGGCGGTGACGCTCGCCGCGCTGCTGCTCGGGCGCACCCGGCGCATCCGGGTGGGCACGGCGGTCAGCGTCCTGCCCACCGCGCACCCGGTCGCCCTGGGCGAGCAGGCCGCGCTGCTGCACCTCACCTCCGGCGGGCGGTTCACGCTCGGCGTGGGGCGCGGCGGTCCCTGGGTGGACCTGGAGGTGTTCGGGCAAGGTCTCGCCGCGTACGAGCACGGTTTCCCCGAGTCGCTCGATCTGCTGCTGCGCTGGCTGCGCGAACCGCGCGTGGAGGCGCGCGGCGAGCGGTTCGACTTTCGCGAGGTCGCCGTCGTACCGCGGCCGGACGAGCTGCTGCGCGCCGCGCCGGACGACGGAGGGCCGGGCGGCCCGGAAGTCGTGGTCGCGTGCACCTCCCCCAAGAGCGTGCGGCTGGCCGCCGAGCGCGGGCTGCCGATGCTGCTCGGCATGCACTGCGGCGACGAGGACAAGGCGGAGATGGTGGCGCTGTGGCGCAGGCTCGCGCTCGCCGCAGGACATGAGCCGGAAACGGTCGCGACGGCGGGCCACGTCTCGGCCGGCGTGGCTCAGATCGCGGACAGCGCGGCCGACGCCACCGAGACGCTGACGAAGGCGATGCCCGGCTGGCTCAAGCAGGGACTCGACGCCCATGTGACGGTCGACGGGCGCCACCGCGCGATGCGGGACCCCGTCGCCTACACGGAGATGCTGTGCGCACTGCACCCGGTGGGTCCGCCGCGGCTGGCCGCCGAACGGCTGGCGGCCACCGCGGAGCGGACCGGGATCACGCGTTTCGCGCTGCTCGTCGAAGGGTCGGGCGACCTCGCGGCCACCGAGGAGAACGTACGGTCGCTGGGTTCCGAAGTGCTGCCCCTGCTGTCGTGACCGGGCGGCCGCCGTCGCTCCGCATCGGCGCACCACGCGCGATGCGGAGCGACGACAGCAGTGCCTCAGCAGTCCCGCAGTGTCGGTGACTGGTTGAGCAGCTGACCCCGGATCGACGTGAAACGGCTGAGCCGCTCGTCCGAAGAGGAGTCCACCGGGAACACCGCTACGCGGTGGCAGTTCTGGAATGCGAGACGTACGCCGAAGTGCCGCTGGAGCGCACCGCGAATCGCGTCACTCGCGAGTGCGCGCAGCAGCTGACCACGTGCCTGCTCGTCCGGCGGAGGCGTCTGGTTGTCGGCGAACTCGCCACCGTCGACCTTCAGCTGAGCCACCAGAGAGCTGATCATCTCCCATGCGTAAGGCAGGGAGGTCCGGACGCAGTCGACGAAGGCGGCTTCGTCGACATCGCCTCGCTCGGCCTGTTCCAACAGTGCCGGTGAGACGTCGAGCGACATGGGTTCTCCTCTCGCGACCCCGGGGCCGGGGTCTTACGGGCAGGGAAGACGGACGACGACGCAGAGTGCACGTACGACGACCTCCTGCATCCAAGTTAAGCGTGCGGTCCTGGCCGCACCAGGAGATTGGGAACACAACCAGCCAACAACGAAGGGGGGCTTACTGGGCGAATCGCGTAGAGGGATCGTCGTCGAGTAGCGTTGCGCCTCATGCGTCTCGTCATTGCCCGCTGCTCCGTCGACTACGCGGGCCGGCTCACCGCCCACTTGCCCTCCGCTCCCCGTCTGATCCTGGTGAAGGCGGACGGCAGCGTCTCGATCCACGCCGACGACCGGGCGTACAAACCGCTCAACTGGATGTCGCCGCCGTGCACCCTCAAGGAAGGCACGGGGGACGACGCCGGCACGTGGACGGTGATCAACAAGGCGGGCGAGAAATTGATCATCACCATGGAGGAAGTGCTCCACGACTCGTCCCACGAGCTGGGCGTCGACCCCGGGCTCATCAAGGACGGCGTGGAAGCGCACCTCCAGGAGCTGCTCGCCGACCGCATCGACACGCTCGGCGAGGGGTACTCCCTGATCCGCCGCGAATACCCCACGGCCATCGGGCCGGTGGACATCCTGTGCCGCGACGCGGACGGGGCGACGGTCGCGGTGGAGCTGAAGCGGCGCGGTGACATCGACGGCGTCGAGCAGCTCACCCGTTACCTGGAGCTGCTCAACCGCGATCCCCATCTGGCGCCGGTGAAGGGCATCTTCGCGGCGCAGGAGATCAAACCGCAGGCACGGGTCCTGGCGACGGACCGCGGGATCGGCTGCGTGGTCCTGGACTACAACGCGATGCGGGGCATCGAGGACGACAAGCTCCGGCTGTTCTGAGGCCGGGGACCGCCGTGTGCCGCTGAGCGAAGCACGCCGGGCGGTGGGCGCGGGCGGGTGCGGGGAGGCTTCCCCGCACCCGCCCCCTGCTGTCTGCGGGCGCGCCGGGCTACGCGGCCGGGGCGCTTTCGCTGGGGCTGCCACTGGTGGTCGTGGTGGTGCCGCCGTCCGCGGTGCCGCCTTCGGTGGTCCCGCCCTCCGCGCCGCCGGTGGTGTCCCCGGTGGTGCCGCCGTCCGTGGTGCCGCCGTCGGTCGTGCCACCGTCCGTCGTGCCACCGTCGGTGGTCCCGCCGTCCGTCGTACCGCCGTCGGTCGTGCCACCGTCCGTCGTGCCACCGTCGGTCGTGCCACCGTCGGTGGTGCCACCGTCGGTCGTCCCGCCGTCCGTCGTACCGCCGTTGGTGGGGGCGCCGGTCGTCGGGCCGCCCGTGGTCGGACCGCCCGTCGTCGGGCCAGCGGTCGTCGGGTCGTCGGAGGCCGGCGGCTTGCTGCCCGGGGACGACTTGTCGTCGCTCGGGGTGCCGCTCTTCGACGGTTCGCCGGACGCCTTGCCGTCACCGCTCTCGCCCGGCGAGGGCTGTCCCGACGTGCTGGGGCCTGTGGGACGGCCGGGGCGCCCGGTGGAGTCCTGGCCCGGCTCGTCGGCCGTGAAGCCGCTCCCGAAGCCGTCCTCGTCCGCCGACTGCTCGGACGTGACCCGGTTCCGCGGCTCGTCGCCCTCCGAGGTCGCTCCCAGCGTCACCACGGTGCCCAGTACGGCGACGAGCAGCGCGCCGGCGCCCGCGGCGACCATGTTGCGCCGGGCGCCGCTGAGCACGGCGAGACGGCCACCGCCGCCGGCGCGGGGCGGCCGGTGCGAGACGAGTGTGCTGTCGTCCGCGGCCCGTTCGGGTCCCCCGGGCAGCGACAGGGGAACGACCGCCGCCGGCACACCGCCGGGCGGCGACGCCGACTCCTCGTACCGCGCCGCCGGCACCTCCTCCGCCGCGGGCGTGCGCCCGTCGGGGACGAGCCCGGCCACCGCGGGCCGGGAGCGGTCGGCGACCAGGGCGAGTGCCCGGCGTCCGGCGACCGTGCCGCTCTTGTCCGCCACCGCGCCGCGCATCGCGACGGACGCCTCCAGTTCCGCCCTGGCCCGGTCGAGATTGCCCGTGCAGAGCGCGAGGACGCCCAACTCGTGGTGGAAGTACGCCTCTTCCGCGACCTCTCCGGCGATGCGGGCGGCTTCGAGTCCGGTCCGCAGCGCCCGCTCCCAGGCGCCCCAGCACAGGCCGGCCGCGAACGCGGGAGCCGCCGTACGGGCCAGCAGGACGGCCGCGCTCGGGTGTCCCGCCTCGGAGCCCGGCACCAGCGCGCCCATGGCCGCGAGGATCGCGTCGGCCTCGGAGGCCGCCCGCTGCGGGGTGACCGAGGGGTGCCCGGCCCACCAGGCGTAGTGCTGGGAGGCGGTGTGCGCGCGCTCCGCGAGGTCGTCGGTGTACCCGGCGGCCTCCAGCTGTACGGCCACACCCGCCGCCAGCCGGAACCGCGCCCCGAACGGCGAGAGCAGACCGCAGCTCATCAGCTCGCCCAGGGCGGCGTCCGCGTGGGTGTCGCCCACGAGCGCCGGCAGGTGCGCCTGGTGCGGCACCTCGCCGCCGAGCGCGAGGGCGAAGCGCAGGGTGGCGCGGGCGGACTCGCTCAGCCGGGACGCGAGCAGGGCGGCCGGCATCGCTCCTTCGGCGAGCGAGGGCAGGGGTACGTCGTGGAGGCCGTCCTCCGCGTCGAAGGGCGCGGCGGGCTGCCCTTCGGCGTACCCGGGCGCGTCGAAGACGGTAGGGTCGGCGCGCAGCTGGTCGCGCTGGCGCAGCAGGGCGCCCGCCTGCGCGAAGCGCAGCGGCAGCCCCTCGGACTCGAACCAGAGGTCGCCGGCCCAGTTGGCCTCGTCGTCGGTGAGCGGCCGGTCCACGGCGCGCTCCAGGAGCTCCAGGGTGGCGCTGCGGCCGAGGCCGCCGAGGAACACCTCCTCGACGTGCGCATCGGGCGAGGGAGCGGCCACGTCCGGCGTCGTGGCGAACAGGAAGGCGCACTCGGGGGTGGCGTCCAGCAGCTCGTCCAGCGCCGGCCCGCCGAATTCCAGGTCGTCGACGACGACGACGGCCCCGATCTCGTGGACCAGGCCGAGCAGGCCCGCGCGGTCCGGGCGGTGCAGCGGCGCGCTGTAGACGGCGGCGAACAGGTCGTGGAGCAGCTCGTCTGCCGTGCGGTGGGCTCCGCAGAGGCGTACGACCCCGTCGGGCGCGAGGTCGGCGCATTCGGCCGCGACCGCGTCGAGGAGGGCCGTGCGGCCCGAGCCGGACGGGCCGGTCAGCCGCACCGAGCGGCCGCGCGCGAGCAGCCGTACGAGCCGCTCGCGCTCCTCCTGGCGCTCCAGGAGCGGGAGCTCGGGCGCGACCGGCCCCGGCGGGACGGGCGGCCTGGCGGCGCGCTCCAGTTCCGCGCGGTCGTCGGCGCTGTGCCTGACCGGCCGGGCGGGGCGCTCGCCGGGCGGGCAGACCTCGATCTCGCTGCCGTCGACGGGGTTGACGGTGAGCAGGAAGTCGCCCGCCACGACCTGGACGGTACGGGCGGGCGCGGACGAGCCGGGTCCGCTCGCCCGGCCGGCGCCGGCCGGACCGTTCGCCGGGGCGGCCGGCGGCGCGTCCTGGGGTTCCGGGCGCTGCCCGTCACCGGTGCCGCTCCCGCCGAACAGGTCGTCGTCGTGGCCGTAGTCTTCGGGTCCCCGGTTCATCGGGTCCATGGTCAAAGCCCCCCAGATGCGTCGCGTGCCGATGCCCCTCCCGGCCTTTCACACGCTCGCTGTCGCTTCTGGTCCGGTGCCCGCCGTACTCGGGTTCGTCAATCGGCAGGCGAGCCGAACCCTAGACCTTCGCACAGTACCGGGGAACACGAGGGGTGCCGCCCCGCCCGGGACGTCACAGTCTCGTGAGGATTGTGCCCGCCGTACGGATCGCGCCGCTTCGCGCCGGCGCCGTGCCGCTCAGACCCGCGGCAGCGACTCGGCGGCGAGGCCGCCCTCGATGGCGAGGATGCGGTGCAGCCTGGTCGCCACGAGCAGGCGCTGCATCTGGGCCGGTACGCCGCGCAGCACGAGCCGGCGGCCCGCCCGCCCGGCCCGCCGGTGGGCGCCCATGATCACGCCGAGACCGGTGGCGTCCCAGGAATCCAGCTCGGTCAGGTCCAGCACGAGATCGCCGACGCCGTCGTCGACGGCCGAGTGCAGGACCGTACGGGCGTCCGCCGCGCTGCGGACGTCGAGGCGGCCCCCGACGACCAGCTCGACGTGGTCGCCCCTGATGTGCATATCGCTCCCCGAGAGTTCGTCGGATCTCCGTGTCTTGTTTCTTTCCTTGCACCCAACTGACTGCCGTACGGGCAAGGAAGTTGCCGTCCGTAAGCGAACCGATACCGAATTCACCCCTGGGAGTGACCCCAGGGGCTGACAGGGCATCAGTGCTTGTAGAAGCCCTGCCCGCTCTTGCGTCCGATGTCACCGGCATCAACCATCCGGCGCATCAGCTCCGGCGGCGCGAACTTCTCGTCCTGCGACTCCGTGTAGATGTTGCTGGTCGCGTGCAGCAGGATGTCGACGCCGGTCAGGTCCGCGGTGGCGAGAGGGCCCATGGCGTGGCCGAAGCCCAGCCTGCAGGCGATGTCGATGTCCTCGGCCGAGGCGACGCCCGACTCGTACAGCTTGGCGGCCTCGACCACGAGGGCCGAGATGAGGCGGGTGGTGACGAAGCCGGCCACGTCGCGGTTGACGACGATGCAGGTCTTGCCGACGGACTCGGCGAACTCCCGCGTGGTCGCCAGCGTTTCGTCGCTGGTCTTGTAGCCGCGCACGAGCTCGCAGAGCTGCATCATCGGCACGGGCGAGAAGAAGTGCGCGCCGACGACCCGCTCCGGACGCTCCGTCACGGCCGCGATCTTGGTGATCGGGATGGCGGAGGTGTTGGAGGCGAGGACGGCGTCCTCCCGCACGATCTTGTCGAGCGCGCGGAAGATCTCGTGCTTGACCTCGAGCTTCTCGAAGACGGCTTCGACGACGATGTCGGCGTCGGCGACCGCGTCGAGGTCGGTGGTCGTGGTGATGCGGCCGAGCGCCGCCTCGGCGTC
This sequence comes from Streptomyces sp. NPDC054887, assembly GCF_053610585.1. Classification (NCBI taxonomy): domain Bacteria; kingdom Bacillati; phylum Actinomycetota; class Actinomycetes; order Kitasatosporales; family Streptomycetaceae; genus Streptomyces; species Streptomyces sp. NPDC054887. The sequence continues at coordinate 39,299 of NZ_JBSGYQ010000013.1, forward strand.
CGCGGCGTCCAGCTTGCCCTTGGACACGAACTTGTCGTACGAGGCCTTGATGCCGTCACGGCCGCGGGTCAGCGCGGCGTCGGTGACGTCGCGCAGGACGACGTCCCAGCCCGCCTGCGCCGAGACCTGCGCGATACCGGACCCCATGAGTCCGGCTCCGATGACGGCGAGCTTCCTGGCCACGACACACCCCTTGATTCTTTTGGCCTCTACGCCTGTTCGCTTCAGGCTCTCCGGCGGAGATTAGCGTCCGTGAGGGGCCGAGTGGCGGCGAAGAGATACGCGTCACGTCTCAGATGACGGACATCACACCGGGACGCCTCATTCGGCGGACCGCACCGCGTAGTTGAGCGGCCTGCCGCTCGGTGGTGCCGGTGTCCGCCGCACCGCGTAGTTGAGCAGCCTGCCGCTCGGCGCTGCCGGTGTCCGCCGCCGTGACGGTGGGCACACGCGTCCTGCGCGGGGCGGGCGCGTAACTAGGCTGGCCGTATGGTCAACCTGACGCGCATCTATACCCGTACCGGCGACAAGGGCACCACCGCCCTGGGCGACATGAGCCGAACCGCCAAGACCGACCTGCGGATCGCGGCGTACGCCGACGCCAATGAGGCCAATGCCGTCATCGGGACGGCTGTGGCCCTCGGACAGCTCGACGAGGCCGTGGTGAAGGTCCTCGTCCGGGTCCAGAACGACCTCTTCGACGTGGGCGCGGATCTGTCGACGCCCGTGGTCGCGGACCCCGAGTACCCGCCGCTTCGCGTGGAGCAGTCGTACATCGACAAGCTGGAGGCGGACTGCGACCGCTTCCTCGAGGAACTGGAGAAGCTGCGGAGCTTCATCCTGCCGGGCGGTACGCCGGGGGCCGCGCTGCTGCACCAGGCGTGCACGGTCGTGCGGCGGGCCGAGCGGTCCACCTGGGCGGCGTTCGAGGTCCACGGCGAGGTCATGAACCCGCTGACGGCCACGTACCTCAACCGCCTGTCCGACCTCCTGTTCATCCTGGCCAGGGTGGCCAACAAGGAGGTCGGAGACGTGCTGTGGGTGCCGGGGGGCGAACGGTAGACGGCGACCGCCCGCGGCGGGCCCGCGGGGATCTCCCGGGCCCGCCTAACCCACCCGCTCCCGCTCCCCCGCCGGCTCCCGCTTGGGGAAGAGCGTGTACGACGCCGCGATCACCGCGTTGACGCCGATCACGAACAGCATCTTCTGCTGCCACGCCCGCAGCGACCCGGTCTGCCCGTCCCCGCCGATGTACCAGATCGCCGCCTGGAGCAGCCCGATGGCGATGCCCGACGCCAGGATCCACAGCCCGGCGGTCTTCCACTCGTGCACCGCCCTGGCCGTCCCGTACTTCGGCGGACGCATCGGGGCGGGTCCGCCCGCGAAACGGTGGGCGAACCGGGCGTCGACCCACTTGATCGTGCGGTGGCCGAGCGCGACCGTGAAGCCGATGTAGACGGCGGCGAGCCCGTGCTTCCAGTCCGGCTCGGCGCCGTTCTTCAGGTCGACCGCCGTGACGACCAGGAGGACGACCTCCAGCAGCGGCTCCATGAGCAGCACGGCCGCCCCGGCGCGCGGCATCCGGGCCAGGTAGCGCAGGGCCAGGCCGCCGGCCAGCAGTACCCAGAAGCCGACTTCGCAGATGATGATCAGCGTGACGATCACGGTGTTCACTCTCCTCCCGTTGTCCCGTGGGGCTTCCCACCCTCCCGTCCCCGGGCGCCCGAATCGTCGTCGCCAGTGACGAACCCGCACTGCATCCTTCGATGTAGCCCCGGCTCACCCCGCACGGTGAGGACGCGCCGGTGCGCGCCGTGTTGGATGGTGACGTGACCCGCTTCCCCCGCCCCCATCGCGACGGCGTCCTGCTCGCCGTGATCGGCCTGCTCGGCGGAGTCCTGCTGTGGGCGCTCGGGCTGCACACCACCGCCGTCCGCGGCCTGCTGCCGTCCTGGGTGACGCTCGTACCGCTCGCCGTGACGGCCTGCCTGGAGCTGCTGCGCAGATCGCATCCCAGTACGGCCCTGATCCTCGGCACCGCGGCCGTGATCGCGGACCAGTTCACGCACGGGAACCTGGCGACGGTCCTCATGTACACGGACCTGACGTACGCGGCCGTGGTGTACGGAACACCCGGCGCGGCCCGCCGGATCCCGCTGATCACCGGCTTCGTCACCGTGGCCGTCACCTTCGCCGCGCTGGCCTGGCTGCGCGACCCCGAGGCGCTCCTCATCGGCGTCCTCACCGGCCTGGTGTCGTTCGCCCCCGCCGCCACCGGTGCCAGCCTGCGCAACCACCGGGAGGCGGCCGAGGCGGCCCGGCTGCGCGCCGAGCAGACCAGGCTGCTGGCGGAGATCGACCGCAACCAGGCCATCGCCGCCGAGCGCTCCAGGATGGCGCGCGAGCTGCACGACATGGTGGCCAACAACCTGTCCGCCATCGCCATCCACTCGACCGCCGCGCTGTCCATCGGGGAGCCGAAGGCGTCCCTGGACGCGCTCGCCGTCATCCGCGAGAACAGCGTCCAGGGCCTGTCCGAGATGCGCCGCCTCATCGGCCTGCTCCGCGACACCGGCGGCGACCGGGAGCCGGCCGTCGCGCCCTCGCTCGACGGACTCGACGCGCTCGTCGCCCAGGTCCGCACGGCCGGCGCCGACAGCGGACTGCTCTTCACGCTCGACGACAGCCGCGACCCGGGCGGCCGGCTGCCGGCCCCGGTCGAGATGGCCGCGTACCGGATCGTCCAGGAGTCGCTGACGAACGCGCTCAAGCACGCGTCCCCCGGCCCGGTCACCGTGACGCTCGCGCACACCGACCACACGCTGACCGTGGGGGTGAGCAGCCCGTACGGCGACCGGCCCGGCCCCCGCGCGCCCGGATCCGGCGCCGGCCTGGTGGGCATGCGGGAGCGGGTGACGCTGCTCGACGGGACGCTGGAGGCCGGCCCCGCCACGGCGGCGGACGGCACGAGCATCTGGCAGGTACGGGCGCTGCTGCCCGCGAAGGACGATACGGAGCCGCACTCATGACGATTCGCGTGCTGGTCGCGGAGGACCAGTCGGCGGTACGGGCGGGCCTGGTGCTCATCCTGAACAGCGCGGCGGACATCGAGGTCGTCGGGGAGGCGGCGGACGGCGAGGCGGCCGTCGCCATGGCCCGCGAACTGCGCCCGGACCTGGTGCTCATGGACGTGCAGATGCCCCGCCTCGACGGGGTGTCGGCGACCCGGCAGGTGGTGGCGGAGCGGCTCGCGGACGTACTGGTCCTGACGACCTTCGACCTCGACGCGTACGTCTTCGGGGCGCTGCGCGCGGGGGCGGCGGGCTTCCTGCTGAAGAACACGGAGGCCAAGGACCTGATCGAAGCGGTACGCACGGTGGCGCGCGGCGAGGGCCTGATCGCCCCCGCCGTCACCCGCCGGCTGATCGCCGAGTTCGCCGCGCCCGCGCCCGCGCGGCCGGCGGACGCGCCGGGGGCGGAGGTCCTGGAGTGCCTGACCCGGCGCGAGCGCGAGGTGCTGTCGTGTCTCGGCGGAGGGCAGTCGAACGCGGAGATCGCCCGGTCCCTGCACATGGCGGAGGCCACGGTGAAGACCCACGTGAGCCGTCTGCTGGGGAAGCTGGAGCTGCGCAGCCGGGTACAAGCCGCCGTGCTCGCTCGGGAGTTGGGGATCTGACCGAGGGGTGTCCCCCGGGTTACCCCCGGCGGGCCATCTCTGGTCCAGACCTCTTGACGATTGGTCCAGACCTTCCTACGCTCGCCGCACCGCAGTGGTGAGCGTGTCATGTCAAAAAGTGCTCGCCAAGCGGCGCAGGTCCCATCCCCGTTCCCCGCCGGACCTCTCTCTCGGGAGCACCCTTGAGTACACACACCCCCCTACGCACCCGCTTCAGAAACAGAGCGGCGGCCGGTCTCACCGCGCTGGTCGTCCCCCTCGCCGCCATGGTCGGCCTCGCCTCCCCCGCGCAGGCCGCCACGTCGGCGACCGCCTCGTACACCAAGGTCTCCGACTGGGGCACCGGCTTCGAGGGCAAGTGGACGGTGAAGAACACCGGAACCACCACCCTCAGCACCTGGACCGTGGAGTGGGACTTCCCCACCGGCACGGCCGTCACCTCCGCCTGGGACGCCGACGTCACCAACTCGGGCAACCACTGGACCGCCAAGAACAAGAGCTGGGCCGGCAACCTGGCCCCCGGCGCCAGCGTGTCCTTCGGCTTCAACGGCACCGGCTCCGGCTCCCCCAGCGGCTGCAAGCTCAACGGCGGCTCCTGCGACGGCGGTTCCGTTCCCGGCGACACCCCGCCGACCGCGCCCGGCACCCCCTCCGCGAGCAGCATCACGGACACCTCGGTGAAGCTGACGTGGACCGCGGCCACCGACGACAAGGGCGTCAAGAACTACGACGTGCTGCGCGACGGCGCCAAGGTCGCGACGGTCACCACCACGTCGTACTCGGACACCGGGCTCAGCGCGGGCACGGACTACTCGTACTCGGTGCAGGCCCGTGACACCGCCGACCAGACGGGCCCGGTCAGCGGCGCCCGCGCGGTCAAGACCACCGGCGGCGGCACCGACCCGGGCCCCGGCCCCGGCGACCAGGTCAAGCTCGGCTACTTCACCGAGTGGGGCATCTACGGACGCAACTACCACGTGAAGAACCTGGACACCTCGGGTTCCGCGGCGAAGATCACGCACATCAACTACTCGTTCGGCAATGTCCAGGGTGGCAAGTGCACCATGGGCGACAGCTTCGCGGCGATAGACAAGGCGTACACCGCCGACCAGAGCGTCGACGGCAAGGCCGACACCTGGGACCAGCCGCTGCGCGGCAACTTCAACCAGCTGCGCAAGCTCAAGGCGAAGTACCCGCACATCAAGGTGCTGTGGTCGTTCGGCGGCTGGACCTGGTCCGGCGGCTTCACCGAGGCGGTCAAGAACCCGGCGGCCTTCGCCGACTCCTGTTACAAGCTGGTGGAGGACCCGCGCTGGGCCGACGTCTTCGACGGCATCGACCTGGACTGGGAGTACCCGAACGCCTGCGGTCTGTCCTGCGACACCAGCGGCCCGGCCGCGTTCAAGAACATGATGCAGGCGATGCGCGGCAAGTTCGGCACGAACAACCTGGTCACCGCCGCCATCACCGCGGACGCCTCGGCCGGCGGCAAGATCGACGCCACCGACTACGCCGGCGCTGCCGCGTACTCCGACTGGTACAACGTGATGACGTACGACTTCTTCGGCGCCTGGGCGGCCAAGGGCCCGACGGCCCCGCACTCCCCGCTGACCTCGTACGCCGGCATCCCGCAGGCCGGCTTCAACTCGGCCGAGGCCATCGCGAAGCTCAAGGCCCAGGGCGTCCCCGCGAAGAAGCTGCTGCTCGGCATCGGCTTCTACGGGCGCGGCTGGACCGGCGTCACGCAGAAGGAGCCGGGCGGCACCGCGACCGGCGCCGCCGCCGGTACGTACGAGTCGGGCATCGAGGACTACAAGGTCCTCAAGACCAAGTGCCCGGCGAACGGCACCGTCGCCGGCACGGCCTACGCCCACTGCGGCACCGACTGGTGGAGCTACGACACCCCCGCCACCATCGGTACGAAGATGACCTGGGCGAAGGGCCAGGGCCTGGGCGGCGCCTTCTTCTGGGAGTTCAGCGGTGACACCGCCAACGGCGAACTGGTGACCGCGATCAACAACGGTCTGAAGTAGTAGAGAGCTGGAGCATAAAGGCTTGAAATAGTCGGGGGGACGGGCTGCGGCCCGTCCCCCCCGATCGTGTTGTGCCGGCTACGCCACGTTGACTCGCTGGCCCGGAGGCGCGGCCTCCAGCCAGGCGAGGAACCCGGTGAGGGCGTCCTCGCTCATCGCCAGCTCCAGCCGCGTGCCGCGGTGCGAGCACACCAGGATGCAGGCGTCGGACAGCAGCGCCAGCTCTTCCTCGCCCTCGGGTACGCGGCGCGAGAGCACCTCGATCGCCGAGCGCTCCAGGACGCGACGGGGGCGGGGGGCGTACGAGAAGACGCGGAACCAGTCGACGCGGTCGCCGCTGTAGCGGGCGACGCCGTACACCCATCCCTTGCCGGAGCGGTCGGGCTCCTCGGGGAGGTTCCAGCGCAGGCTGCAGTCGAAGGTGCCGCCGGAGCGCTGGATCAGCCGTCGGCGCAGTCCGAAGACGAACAGTCCCACCAGTACCAGCGCGACTACCGAGCCGCTCACGAGCAGAGCGAGGAACATCTCCACCGACCTCCTCGCATCATCCAGTGCCAGTACCAGTACAGAACAGAACTACCCGATGTATCGCTTCAGCCGCGACCCGCCCTGGAGAGTCCAGTACGGGCCGCGGCTGAGGTCAGAACTCGTCGTCGCGGGACTCAGTGTCCCGCAACCGCGCTCAGTCGGACGGCGGCGCGGCGCTCGGCGGCGGCATCGGCCTCCGCCTTCGCCCGCTCCAGCGCCCGCTCGGCGCGCGCGGGGTCGATCTCGTCGGCCAGCTCGGCGATCTCCGCGAGCAGAGAAAGCTTGTTGTCGGCGAACGAGATGAACCCGCCGTGCACCGCGGCGACGACGGTGCCGCCGTCGCTCGTACGGATGGTCACCGGGCCCGACTCCAGCACGCCAAGGAGGGGCTGGTGACCGGGCATGACGCCGATGTCGCCGGACGTGGTGCGCGCGACGACCAGGGTGGCCTCGCCGGACCAGACGTTACGGTCCGCCGCGACCAGCTCGACGTGCAGCTCAGCAGCCAAGGTGGCTCCTCGGGTCACCACCCGGCGGTTGTGCCGGGTGTTGGGTCAATTCTAGGGGGCGTACGGAGAGGGGCGGGACGTACCCACCCCTCTCCCACGAGTCACGTGGGTCACTTCGACCCACGCGGCTCACTGCGTTCAGGAGACGCCGAGCTCCTTGGCCTTGGCCTTGAGGTCGTCAATGCCACCGCACATGAAGAACGCCTGCTCGGGGAAGTGGTCGTAGTCGCCGTCGCAGATCGCGTTGAACGCGGCGATCGACTCGTCGAGCGGAACGTCCGAACCGTCCAGGCCGGTGAACTGCTTGGCGGCGTGGGTGTTCTGCGACAGGAAGCGCTCGACGCGACGGGCACGGTGGACAACGAGCTTGTCCTCCTCGCCCAGCTCGTCGATACCGAGGATCGCGATGATGTCCTGGAGGTCCTTGTACTTCTGCAGGATTCCCTTGACGCGGCTGGCCGCGTCGTAGTGGTCCTGCGTGATGTAGCGCGGGTCCAGGATGCGGGACGTCGAGTCCAGCGGGTCGACCGCCGGGTAGATGCCCTTCTCCGAGATCGGACGCGACAGAACGGTCGTCGCGTCCAGGTGGGCGAAGGTGGTCGCTGGCGCCGGGTCGGTCAGGTCGTCCGCGGGGACGTAGATCGCCTGCATCGAGGTGATCGAGTGACCACGCGTCGAGGTGATGCGCTCCTGGAGCACACCCATCTCGTCGGCCAGGGTCGGCTGGTAACCCACCGCGGACGGCATGCGGCCGAGCAGCGTGGAGACCTCGGAACCGGCCTGCGTGAAGCGGAAGATGTTGTCGATGAAGAGCAGCACGTCCTGCTTCTGCACATCGCGGAAGTACTCCGCCATGGTCAGGGCGGACAGGGCGACGCGCAGACGCGTGCCCGGCGGCTCGTCCATCTGGCCGAAGACCAGCGCGGTCTTGTCCAGAACACCCGAGTCGGTCATCTCGTCGATGAGGTCGTTGCCCTCACGCGTGCGCTCACCGACACCGGCGAACACCGAGACACCCTCGTGCAGCTTCGCCACACGCATGATCATTTCCTGGATGAGGACCGTCTTGCCGACGCCCGCACCACCGAACAGACCGATCTTTCCACCCTTGACGTACGGGGTGAGAAGGTCGACGACCTTCAGGCCGGTCTCGAACATCTCGGTCTTGGACTCGAGCTGGTCGAAGGCCGGGGCCTTGCGGTGGATCGGCCAGCGCTCGGTGATCTGAGCCTCGGCCTCCGGGTCGTTCAGGATCTGACCCAGGGTGTTGAACACCTTGCCCTTGGTGATGTCACCGACCGGGACGGTGATGCCCGCGCCCGTGTCGGTCACCGGGGCCTGGCGGACCAGGCCGTCGGTGGGCTGCATCGAGATCGCGCGGACGAGGCCCTCACCCAGGTGCTGGGCGACCTCGAGGGTCAGCAGCTTGCGCGCGCCCTCCTCGGCCGGGTCGTCAACGGAGACGTGCAGTGCGTTGTAGATCTCCGGCATCGCGTCGACGGGGAACTCCACGTCGACGACCGGGCCGATGACCCGGGCGACGCGGCCCGTGGCGGCGGCCGTCTCAACAGTGGTCGTCATTACTTGTCACTCCCCGCGGTCGCGTCGGCCAGAGCGCTGGCGCCACCGACGATCTCGCTGATTTCCTGGGTGATTTCGGCCTGGCGGGCCGCGTTGGCAAGCCGGGAGAGGCTCTTGATGAGATCCCCGGCGTTGTCGGTCGCCGACTTCATCGCACGACGACGGGCGGCGTGCTCGGAAGCGGCGGCCTGCAGCAGTGCGTTGTAGATACGGCTCTCGACGTAGCGCGGCAGCAGGGCGTCGAGGACGTCCTCCGCCGACGGCTCGAAGTCGAACAGCGGAAGGATCTCGCCCTTCGTGCCGTCCTCCTCCGCAGCCTTGTCGAGCGAGAGCGGCAGCATCCGGTTGTCCACCGGGTTCTGCGTCATCATCGACACGAATTCCGTGAAGACGATGTGCAGCTCGTCCACACCGCCCTCGGCCGTCTCCGTCTGGATGGCCTCGATCAGCGGTGCGGCAACCATCTTGGCGTCCGCGTAGGTCGGGCTGTCGGTGAAGCCGGTCCACGACTCCGCGACCTTGCGCTCGCGGAAGCCGTAGTAGGCGACACCCTTGCGGCCGACGATGTACGTGTCGACCTCCTTGCCCTCGCCGCTGAGCCGCTCACGGAGCCGCTCCGCCGCCTTGATGGCGTTGGAGGAGTAGCCGCCGGCCAGACCGCGGTCGCTCGTGACGAGCAGAACCGCGGCGCGGGTCGGCGCCTCGACCTCGGTGGTCAGGGCGTGCTGGGTGGTGGAGCCGGTCGCCACCGCGGTCACCGCACGGGTGAGCTCGGTCGCGTACGGCATCGACGCCGCCACCCTGCGCTGCGCCTTGACGATGCGCGAGGCGGCGATCATCTCCATCGCCTTGGTGATCTTCTTGGTCGCGGTGACGGCTTGGATGCGACGCTTGTAGACCCGGAGCTGCGCTCCCATGAGTCAGGTCCCTTCCGTCGTCACTTGGAGACGTTGACGGCCGGCGCGTCCTCGCCCAGGAGCTGCCCGTCCGAGGTCTCGAACTGGCGCTTGAAGGCCGCGATGGCATCGGCGACGGACTGCAGCGTGTCGTCCGACATCTTGCCGCCCTCGCGGATCGAGGTGAGGAGCTCCTTGCGCTCGCGGCGCAGGTGCTCCAGCAGCTCGCTCTCGAAGCGGCGGATGTCCTCGACCGGTACGTCGTCCATCTTGCCGGTGGTGCCGGCCCAGACGGAGACGACCTGCTCCTCGACCGGGAACGGCGCGTACTGCGGCTGCTTCAGCAGCTCGACCATGCGCTTGCCGCGCTCCAGCGACGCCTTCGAGGCCGCGTCCAGGTCGGAACCGAAGGCGGCGAACGCCTCCAGCTCGCGGTACTGGGCGAGGTCCACGCGCAGTCGGCCGGAAACCTGCTTCATGGCCTTGTGCTGGGCGGAGCCACCGACGCGGGAGACCGAGATACCGACGTTCAGCGCCGGGCGCTGGCCCGCGTTGAACAGGTCGGACTCAAGGAAGCACTGGCCGTCGGTGATGGAGATGACGTTGGTCGGGATGAACGCCGACACGTCGTTCGCCCGCGTCTCGACGATCGGGAGACCCGTCATCGAACCGGCGCCCATGTCGTCCGAGAGCTTCGCGCAGCGCTCGAGCAGACGCGAGTGCAGGTAGAAGACGTCGCCCGGGTAGGCCTCGCGGCCCGGCGGACGGCGCAGCAGCAGCGAAACGGAGCGGTAGGCGTCGGCCTGCTTCGACAGGTCGTCGAAGATGATCAGGACGTGCTTGCCGGCGTACATCCAGTGCTGGCCGATGGCCGAACCGGTGTACGGGGCGAGGTACTTGAAGCCGGCCGGGTCGGAAGCCGGGGCGGCGACGATCGTCGTGTACTCGAGCGCGCCCGCCTCCTCCAGCGCACCGCGTACGGACGCGATGGTGGAGCCCTTCTGGCCGATGGCGACGTAGATGCAGCGCACCTGCTTGTTCACGTCGCCCGAGCGCCAGTTGTCGCGCTGGTTGATGATCGTGTCGACGGCCAGAGCGGTCTTGCCGGTCTGACGGTCGCCAATGATCAGCTGACGCTGGCCACGGCCGATCGGCACCATCGCGTCGACGGCCTTGTAGCCGGTCTGCATCGGCTCGTGGACCGACTTGCGGACCATGACGCCGGGGGCCTGCAGCTCGAGGGCGCGACGGCTTTCGGTCGCGATCTCGCCGAGACCGTCGATCGGGTTGCCGAGCGGGTCGACGACGCGGCCGAGGTAGCCCTCGCCGACGCCGACGGAGAGCACCTCACCGGTGCGCTGCACCGGCTGGCCCTCCTCGATACCGCTGAACTCGCCGAGGACGATCGCACCGATCTCCCGCTCCTCAAGGTTGAGGGCGAGGCCGAGGGTGCCGTCCTCGAACTTCAGCAGCTCGTTCGCCATGGCCGAGGGAAGACCCTCGACCTTCGCGATGCCGTCGCCGGCAACGCTTACCGTTCCGACCTCCTCGCGCGAGGCCGCGTCCGGCTGGTACGACTGGACAAAGTTCTCCAGCGCGTCCCGGATCTCCTCCGGCCGGATCGTGAGCTCCGCCATCTGGGTTCCCTGCTCTCCTTGTTGGGCCCGAAGTTCTTGGGGGTCTGGGGGCCGTCCCCCAGGAATCTTCTGCAATCTCTGCACGGCCCAACCGGGCCGCTAGTGATACGTGTTCAGTTGGTGGCTGGTCAGCCGGCCATGCGACGGGTCGCCTCTTCGAGGCGGTCCGCGATGGTGCCGTTGATGACCTCGTCACCGATCTGTACCTGGATCCCGCCGAGGACCTCGGGGTCCACTTCGAGGTTCAGGTGCATCTGGCGTCCGTACAGCTTCGCCAGTGCGGCGCCGAGGCGCTGCTTCTGCTGATCGGTGAGCGGCACCGCCGTGGTGACGACGGCGACCATGCGGTCGCGGCGCGCCGCGGCGAGCTTGGACAGGGACTCGAGTCCCGCTTCCAGGCTACGTCCACGCGGCTGTGCCACGAGACGCACCACAAGACGCTCGGTGACCGGCTGGGCCTTGCCGCCGAGCAAGCTGCGCAGCAGCTCGCTCTTGGCGGACACCGACGCCGACCGGTCGGTCAGCGCGGCACGCAGCCCGGTGTCGGACGCGACGATCCGGCCGAACCGGAACACCTCGTCCTCCACGTCGTCGAGCACGCCTGCCTGCTGCGCCGCGGTGAGGTCGGCGGTGTCCGCCAGCTCCTCGATCGCGTCGACCAGGTCACGCGACCGCGACCAGCGGGTGCGGACCATGCCGGAGACCAGGTCGGCGGCTTCGCCACCCACCTGACCGCTCAGCAGTCGCGCGGCCAGCAGGGCCTTCGCCTCGCCGGCCTGCGCCGGGTCGGTGAGGACCCGACGCAGCGACACCTCGCGGTCGAGCAGCGCGGTGACGGCGGCCAGCTCGCCGGCGAGCTTCGCCGCGTCGACCGACGTGTTGTCGGTCAGCGCGTCGAGACGCTCACGTGCGGCGGCCAGTGCCTCGCGGCTCGCTCCGTTCATCGGGCGGCCTCGGCCTTCTCCTCGAGCTCGCTGAGGAAACGGTCGATCGTGCGGCTCTGCCGGGCGTGGTCCTCAAGGGACTCGCCGACGAGCTTGCCGGCCAGGTCGGTGGCGAGCTTGCCCACGTCCTGACGCAGCGACTGTGCGGCCTGCTTGCGGTCCGCCTCGATCTGGGCGTGGCCGGCGGCGATGATCTCGTCGCGCTGGCGCTGACCCTCTGCGCGAAGTTCTTCCTTCAGCACAGTGCCCTGTTCCAGCGCCTCCTGGCGCAGGCGGGCGGCCTCGTGGCGGGCCTCGGCGAGCTGAGCCTTGTACTGCTCAAGCACGCTCTGGGCCTCGGTCTGAGCTGCATCGGCCTTCTCGATGCCACCCTCGATCGCCTCGCGACGCTCGTCCAAGACCTTGTTGATGGCCGGGAGGAGCTTCTTGGCGAGGAAGAAGAAGACGACGGCGAAGGCGAGCAGCCCGACGACGAACTCTGGACCGGGCGGAATGAGGGGGTTCTGCTCCTCAGTCGCCGCCAATACCAGCGCGTTCACATCAGTGCCTTTCGTCGAATAGATCTACGGGGGTGAAAATCACGGACCGTAGACGAACGGCATGACGATGCCGATCAGGGCGAGCGCCTCACAGAAGGCGAAGCCGAGGATCTGGTTGGCGCGGATCAGGCCGGCAGCCTCGGGCTGGCGGGCCAGGGCCTGGGTGCCGTTACCGAAGATGATGCCGACGCCGACGCCGGGGCCGATGGCGGCGAGGCCGTAACCGATGGAGCCGAGGGAGCCGGTGACGGCAGCAAGGGTCTCAGTGGCAGCCATGCTGATTCTTCCTTCTCTGTACGGACCGGTGGGGGTTGGCCACCGGACGATGGGGGTTGTACTGGGCAGGCGCTGGTCAGTGGTGCTTGGCGAGCGCGCCCTGGATGTAGGTGCAGGCCAGGAGCACGAAGACGTACGCCTGCACAAGCTGCACGAAGAGCTCGAAGACGATCATGACCATGGTCATGACGAACGAGACGCCTGCGGCCGGGATCATCCAGCTGTTCAGCAGGTACCAGCTGGCGACGGTGAACATCACGAGCAGGAGGTGACCGGCGAACATGTTCGCGAACAGTCGGACCATGTGCGTGAACGGCCGGACGAGCACGTTGGAGAAGAACTCGATGACCATGACGAGCGGCAGCACCGGGCCGAGCGACTTGTCGTAGCCGGTGACGTTCTTGAGGGCGCCGACGAAACCGTGCGTGCGGAACGTCAGAGACATCCAGAGCACGTAGACGATGAGCGCCAGGGCGGCCGGGAAGGCGATGACCGAGCTCACCGGGAACTGCATGAGCGGGATGACCGACCAGATGTTCATGATCCAGATGAAGAAGAACAGCGACACCATCAGTGGCACGTACTTCTCACCGTCCCTCTTGCCGAGGGTCTCGTAGACGATGCCGCGGCGTACGAAGTCGTAGCCCGCCTCGCCGATCATCTGAAGCTTGCCCGGCACGAGCTTGGGCTTGCTGAACGCCGCCCAGAAGAAGCCGACGACCAGGACGGTCGAAATCAGCGCCAGAAGCATCGGCTTGTTGAACTCGTAGCCACCGACGGTGAACATCGGCTTGAAGAGAAAGGAGTGCAGGCCCGGGGCCGGGAATCCACAGCCGTTGTCGGCGAGGATGCGGCAGCTCCAATCGAAGGCGAGCGTCGTCTTTTCAGCACTCACCGCGGGCTCCTTCAGCGTGGCGCATAGGTACGGCAACCTCGTTGTGTCGGCGCGGCAAGCGGCCGCGGTTCGGCACTGGACTGGTGTAACGGATGTGGGGGCGGCTGTCAGGCATTGAGCCTCGCGATGGAACAGGCGTCAGCTCGGATGCCCGCGCCCGCAGTGCCGCAGTTGGCACCGGACGATAGCAGGATCTCGAACGCGCCTTTATACCGGCCCTACCCTTCACGACGAAGACCCCGAGTTCTTCGGCTTCTTCGCCTCGGAGGATTCCGGTTCGACGTAAAGGATCTTGGCCTTCATGTGCGCACGCGCCTGAGCGGCGATCCACACAAGGGTCGTCGCGACCAATGTGATGGCGAACGCCTTGGGGTTGAACAGGGTGGTGTCCTTGAACAGCGCCACGAAGATGAACAGCAGCAGCAACTGGGCGGTGTAGAGCATCAGCCCCATCGCCTGGAAAAGCTGCGGAAGCGACTTCGCGGTCCGCTGGAGTACGACGAGACCCACGCCCATGAAGAGGATCACCACCAGCGTCGCGACCACGGCTCCGAGCGCTCCTTCGCCGCCCGCGACCACAGCGCTGACGGCGGCGGCGATCGCGCCGGCGGCAGCGGTGGGTACGGCGGTCTGGAGGAGACTCCGGACGTCGTTGGACGGCATGGCGGCAGCTCCGCTTGCTGGTGGGGGCAGTAGGTGTCGTCATGGACGAGCGTAAGCCGGGACCGAGGTGTCACCTCGCACCCGAAAAGCCGTCGCACTGCGGCTCCTCGGCTCTGTCGCCGGGTCTCGTGAACGGTATCACAAACTATTTGATGAGGTCTTTACCAAGAGGTGTGCCCACTGTCACACATGAGAGTGACAGCGCCCGTCTGTGCGCGACAGGCCGAGAGTTTGTCTGGTATTGGGACCTGGCGCGGCGAATCGTCAGCGCGGCGTTCCGGCCTTACGCCGCTCGGGGAAGCGCGATCGGGGCCCGATGGCCGTCGCTCCGTTGACGCCCGCCGGCAGCGGGGTGCGCTCCTGCGGTTCCTCTTCCGCCCCGTCGGCCTCGTCCGCCACGACCGCCTCCTGCGTCTCGCGTTCCAGCGCGGAGTACGTCCTTCCGCTCCTGCGGTAGCGGGGCGGGATGAAGGACTCCGCCCATCGCGGGGCGCGGGGTGTGAAGCGCGGGAGCAGCAGGAGCACCAGGCCGACGGCGCTGAGCGCGACGATGCCGAGCACGATCCACATGCTGGCCGAGTGCACCGAGTACGCGACGGCGCCGAAGGCGATCAGCGCGGACCAGAAGTACATGATCAGGACGGCCCTGCTGTGCGAGTGCCCGATCTCCAGCAGCCGGTGGTGCAGGTGGCCGCGGTCCGCGGCGAACGGCGACTTGCCCTGCCAGGTACGGCGCACGATCGCCAGCAGCAGGTCCGCGACGGGGATCGCGATGATCGTCAGCGGCAGCAGCAGCGGGATGAAGACCGGCAGCATCGCGTGGGTGACATCGCGCGTGCTGGCCCCCGGGAAGAGCTTCATGGCGTCCGGGTCCACCTGGCCGGTGACCGAGATCGCGCCGGCCGCCAGGACCAGGCCGATCAGCATCGAGCCGGAGTCGCCCATGAAGATCCTGGCCGGATGCATGTTGTGCGGGAGGAATCCCATGCACATGCCCATCAGGATCGCGGCGAAGAGGGTGGCGGGGGCCGCTTCCTCGATGCCGTAGCCGTACCAGATGCGGTACGCGTACATGAAGAACGCCGCCGAGGCGATGCAGACCATGCCGGCGGCCAGGCCGTCGAGCCCGTCGACGAAGTTCACCGCGTTGATGGTGATCACCACGAGGGCGACGGTGAGGAGGTTGCCCTGCCAGGCGGTCACCGAGACCGGGCCGACACCGGGCACCGGGAGCCACAGGATCGTCAGGCCCTGCGCGACCATCACGCCGGCGGCGATGAACTGGCCGCCCAGCTTGATCAGCGCGTCGATCTCGAACTTGTCGTCCAGTACGCCGATGAGCCAGATCACCGCGGCACCGGACAGCAGCGCACGCGGCTCGTTCGACAGCTCGAAGACGCTGCTGAGGTTCTGCAGGTGGTCCGCCACCAGCAGACCGGCGCACAGGCCGCCGAACATCGCGATGCCACCGAGCCGCGGAGTCGGCTCCCGGTGCACGTCACGGGCCCGGATCTCCGGCATCGCGCCGGTGGCGATGGCGAACTTCCGCACCGGTCCGGTCAGCAGATAAGTCACCGCCGCCGTAACGCAGAGCGTCAGCAGGTATTCACGCACGGGCAGCCCCACAGGTATCGCCGGCCATCTCAGCCCCACACCCTAGCTTCGCGGCCACATGCTCCAGGACATTCGGGTACCGGTCGATGGTTGCACGGCACGTTCTCAGCCGGGATACGGGGGGAAGTTCCCGGCCAGATCCCGTGCCTCAGCGGCCACCTTGCGGCCCTCGCCGCGCAGGGCCGACGCGAAGAATTCCGCGATGCGGGCCATCTCGGGCTCGCGCATGCCCTGGGTCGTGACGGCCGCCGTGCCGAGTCGGATGCCGCGCTCGTCGCCGTACGGCAGGGCGCAGCAGTCCACCACCAGGCCGGCCGCCGCCAGCAGGCCGCGGGCCGCGCGGCCCTCCACGCCCAGCGGCGACGGATCCGCGGTGATCAGGTGGGTGTCCGTGCCGCCGGTGGTGACGGCGAAGCCCCGCGCCGTCAGGGCGTCGGCGAGGGCGCGGGCGTTGGCGACGACCTGGTGGACGTACGTGCCGAAGGCGGGGGCCGCCGCCTCGCCGAACGCGACCGCCTTGGCGGCCACCGAGTGCATCTGGGCGCCGCCCTGGGTGAAGGGGAAGACCGCCCGGTCGATGCGCTGCGCGAGCTCCGCGCCGCACAGCAGCATGCCGCCGCGCGGGCCGCGCAGCACCTTGTGCGTGGTGGCGCACACGACGTCCGCGTACGGAACGGGACTGGGGGCCGCTCCCCCGGCGACCAGGCCGATGGGGTGGGCGGCGTCCGCGATGAGGTAGGCGCCGGCCTCGTCGGCGATCTCGCGGAAGGCCGCGTAGTCGGGGTGCCTGGGGTACGCGATGGAGCCGACGACGATGGCCCTGGGCCGGTGCGTACGGGCGAGGAGGCGTACCTGGTCGTAGTCGATGAGGCCGGACTCGTGGTCGACGCCGTAGCCGATGAAGTCGAACCAGCGGCCGGAGAAGTTGGCCGGGGACCCGTGGGTGAGGTGTCCCCCGTACGGGAGACCCATCGCCAGGACGGTGTCACCCGGGCGCAGGAGCGCGGCGTAGGCGGCGAGGACGGCGGCGGAGCCGGAGTGCGGCTGCACGTTGGCGTGCTCGGCGCCGAAGAGGCGCGCGGCGCGGTCGATCGCGATGCGTTCGGCGACGTCGACGAGTTCGCAGCCGCCGTGGTGGCGGGCGCCGGGGTAGCCCTCGGCGTACTTGTTGGCGAGCGGGGAGCCGAGGGCCGCGAGGACGGCGGGCGAGCAGTAGTTCTCGGCGGCGATCAGCTGGAGGCCGGTGGCCTCACGGCCCATCTCGCCGAGGACGACGTCGGCGATCTCGGGGTCCTGGCGGCTCAGCGCTTCGAAGCCGGCCCCGAGGACGGCGTGCTCGCGCTGGGGGGATGAGGCGGTGACCGGCATGGCTGGCTCCGGGCCTGGCGGAGGGGTGGGGCCCCTCCAATGTAGGACGGCCCGGGGCGAGGCGCCCGGCGTACGGCGTCAGGTGCGTGTCGGGGTGCCCGTCAGTGCCGTCACCACGGGGTCCAGCGCCGTGTTGATCTCGTCGCCGATCGAGCGGAAGAAGGTGATGGGAGCGCCGTACGGGTCGTACACCTCGTCGGCCTCGACGCTCGGGGCGAGCAGCCAGCCGCGGAGGGCCGCCGCGGCCCGTACGAGGGCCCTCGCGCGCTCCACCACGCCGTCCTGGAGGGGATCGGGCAGCGTCGCCGGGTCGATGGCCCGTACGAGCCGCGTGAACTCCTTGAGCGTGAAGGTGCGCAGGCCCGCCGAGTGGCCCATCGAGATGACCTGCGCGCGGTGGTCGCGCGTCGCGGTCAGGACGAGGTCGGCGCGGATGACGTGCTCGTCGAGGAGCTCGCGTCCGGTGAAGCCCGCCGCGTCCGCGCCGAAGTCGGCGAGGACGGCGGCGGCGTTCGCCTCCATGGGAGCGCCCTCGTGCCCCCAGGTCCCCGCGCTCTCGACGACGAGGCCGCGGGTGAGCGGGTCGCCGAGGCGGGAGCTGAGGGCATGGCGGGTCAGCCGCTCGGTGATCGGCGAGCGGCAGACGTTGCCGGTGCTGACGTGGAGGATACGGAAGGTCTGCCCGGGTATACCTTCGGCTGTGCCACGCCCGTCAAGGGCGGTCAACTGGCCACCTCGAGGTCGGGTACGACCTTGCGCAGTTCCTCTGCGTCGAGTGCGCCGGCCCGCAGCAGGACGGGGACCTTCCCGGTGACGTCGACGATCGACGACGGGACGATGCCCGGCGTCGGACCGCCGTCGAGGTACACGGAGACGGAGTCGCCGAGCATGGCCTGGGCGGCGTCGCAGTCCTCCGGCGCGGGGTGTCCCGTGAGGTTGGCGCTGGAGACGGCCATCGGGCCGAACTCGGTCAGCAGCTCGATCGCGACCGGGTGCAGGGGCATGCGGACGGCGACCGTGCCGCGCGTCTCGCCCAGGTCCCACTGGAGGGACGGCTGGTGCCGCGCGACGAGGGTCAGCGCGCCCGGCCAGAACGCGTCGACGAGCTCCCACGCCTGCTCGGAGAAGTCGGTGACCAGCCCGTGCAGGGTGTTCGGGGAGCCGATGAGGACGGGGGTGGGCATGTTGCGCCCGCGTCCCTTGGCCTCCAGGAGGTCGCCGACGGCCTCGGCGCTGAAGGCGTCGGCTCCGATGCCGTAGACGGTGTCGGTCGGGAGGACGACCAGCTCGCCACGGCGGACGGCGGCCGCGGCTTCACGAAGACCGGTCGTGCGGTCCGTCGCGTCGTTGCAGTCGTATCGCCGTGCCATTTAACGGGCCTCCTCGTGCGGGAACTGGTTTCTGCGGCCGGCGGTCACGGCATGGCCTTGCGGGCGGTCGCGAAGCGGGGCCGGTTGTTGAGGTCGGGGTGGTCGGCCGCGTCGGCCCAGCCACGTTCCTCGGTGAAGATCCACGGCACCTGGCCGCCCTGGGTGTCGGCGTGCTCGATCACGACGACGCCGCCGGGGCGCAGCAGGCGGTGGGCGGTCCGCTCGATGTGGCGGATCAGGTCGAGGCCGTCCTCGCCGGAGAAGAGGGCCATCTCCGGGTCGTGGTCGCGGGCCTCGGGGGCGACGTACTCCCACTCGGTGAGCGGGATGTACGGCGGGTTGGAGACGACGAGGTCCACCTGGCCGTCGAGCTCGGGAAGCGCGTCCCGGGCGTCGCCCTGGTGGATGGTGACGCGCGAGCCCTCGGCGTTCTTGCGGGTCCACTTGATGGCGTCGTCGGACAGCTCGACGCCGTGCACACGCGAGCGCGGGACCTCCTGGGCCATGGCGAGGGCGATGGCGCCGGAGCCGGTGCACAGGTCGACGATGAGCGGCTCGACGACGTCCATGGCGCGTACGGCGTCTATGGCCCAGCCGACGACGGACTCGGTCTCCGGGCGCGGGACGAAGACGCCGGGGCCGACCTGGAGCTCCAGGAAGCGGAAGAAGGCGCGTCCGGTGATGTGCTGCAACGGTTCGCGGGCCTCGCGGCGCGCGATCGTCTCCCAGTAGCGGGCGTCGAAGTCCGCGTCCTTGACGTTGTGCAGCTCCCCCCGCTTGACGCCGTGCACGAACGCGGCGAGCTCCTCCGCGTCGAACCGCGGTGAGGGCACGCCGGCGTCGGCCAGCCGCTGGGTGGCCTGGGCCACCTCGGCGAGCAGCAGATTCATCCCGGTCCTCCGGCTTGCAGGGGGCTTACTAAATTTGCTGGCTTACTGACTTTCCTGGGCCGCCGCGAGCTTCGCGGCGGAGTCGGCGTCGACGCATGCCTGGATCACCGCGTCCAGGTCGCCGTCGAGCACCTGGTCCAAGTTGTACGCCTTGAAGCCCACGCGGTGGTCCGAGATCCGGTTTTCCGGGAAGTTGTACGTACGGATCTTCTCCGAGCGGTCAACCGTGCGGACCTGGCTGCGGCGGACGTCGGAGGCTTCCTGCTCGGCGGCCTCCTGGGCGGCGGCGAGGAGCCGCGAGCGCAGGATGCGCATGGCCTGCTCCTTGTTCTGGAGCTGGCTCTTCTCGTTCTGGCAGGAGGCGACGACGCCGGTCGGCAGGTGCGTGATGCGGACCGCGGAGTCGGTGGTGTTGACGGACTGGCCGCCGGGGCCCGACGACCGGTAGACGTCGATGCGCAGGTCGTTGGCGTGGATCTCCACGTCGACCTCCTCCGCCTCCGGGGTGACCAGCACGCCGGCCGCGGAGGTGTGGATGCGGCCCTGGGACTCGGTGGAGGGCACGCGCTGCACGCGGTGCACGCCGCCCTCGTACTTCATCCGCGCCCAGACGCCCTGGCCGGGCTCGGTGGCCCCGTTGCCGCCCTTGGTCTTCACGGCGACCTGGACGTCCTTGTAGCCGCCCAGCTCGGACTCGGTGGCGTCGATGATCTCGGTCTTCCAGCCGACGCGCTCCGCGTACCGCAGGTACATGCGCAGCAGGTCGCCGGCGAACAGGGCCGACTCGTCGCCGCCCGCGCCCGCCTTGACCTCGAGGATGACGTCCTTGTCGTCGCTGGGGTCGCGCGGGACGAGGAGTAGCCGCAGCTTCTCGGTGAGCTCGGCCTGCTGCTTCTCCAGCAGCTTGAGCTCGGCCGCGAAGTCCGGGTCGTCGTGCGCGTATTCGCGTGCCGTGACGATGTCCTCGCCGGTCTGCTTCCAGGCCCGGTACGTCCCGATGATCGGGGTCAGTTCGGCGTAGCGCTTGTTCAGCCTGCGCGCGTTCGCCTGGTCGGCGTGGACCGAGGGATCGGCCAGCTTCTTCTCGAGATCGGCGTGCTCACCGATCAGATCCTCGACCGCCTCGAACATCTTCGGGCTCCTGGGTTGCAAAACGAAAAGGGAAGTGCGGACTGTGCGTCACGACAAAGCGCCGGTCCTTGCCGCCCCGGTACGGGACGGCCGAGGACCGGCGCATTGGCTCGCTACTTCGCGGCGGCAGCCTTGCCGAAGCGGGCCTCGAAGCGGGCCACGCGGCCACCGGTGTCGAGGATCTTCTGCTTGCCCGTGTAGAACGGGTGGCACTCGGAGCAGACCTCGGCACGGACGGAGCCGCTGGAGATCGTGCTGCGGGTGGTGAACGAGGCGCCACAGGTACAGCTGACCTGGGTCTCGACGTACTCGGGGTGGATTTCGCGCTTCAAGGTGTCTCCTAGTTTCGGGAGGGCGCCGGGTCGCACGCGCGGATTGCGCGTACGTGAACCGGGGCCGACGTACCAGTCTGCCAGCACTGGCCGCATCTCCCAAAACCGGGGACCGGCCGGAACTATTCCCGGCCCGCTAGGAGCTTCGAAGGACCTTCCCCGCGTCGCCCTTGTCGCCCGCCGAGTCCTTGGTCGCGGAGGCCGGCACGGGCTCGTCCCGCCGCAGCGCGTCCCACACCTGCTTCGCCTGGCGCTGGAGCGGCAGGACGCGGTTGGGGTCGGCCGGGTCGTACTGCACCGGCAGCGTCACCATGTTCATGTCGCCGGCGCCGATGCCCTTGAGGCCGCGTGCGAAGCTCGTCAGCTCCTTCACGGAGGCGAGGTCGGAGTCGGTGGTGACGGCCTTGGTGGCGCTGTCGGCCAGGCCGTACAGCTTCTTCGGGCTGGTGAGGACGCCGACGTCCTTCACCTGGTCGATCAGCGCCTTCATGAACGCCTGCTGGAGCTGGATGCGGCCGAGGTCGCTGCCGTCGCCGACGCTCTTGCGGGTCCGTACGAGGCCCAGCGACTGCTCGCCGTCGAGGGTGTGCGTGCCCGGCTTCAGGTGCAGGTGGCTCTTGCCGTCGTCGATCGCCTGCCGGGTGGTGATCTCCACCCCGCCCAGCTCGTCGATGAGCTTCTTGAAGCCGGTGAAGTCGACCTCGACGTAGTGGTCCATGCGGATGCCGGACATCTTCTCGACGGTCTTCACCGCGCAGGCCGGGCCGCCCACCTCGTACGCCGTGTTGAACATCCGGTGGGTGCCGCCCGGGACGGTGCCGCCGCCGCTGTCCGAGGCGCACGCGGGGCGGTCGATCAGGGTGTCGCGCGGTATGGAGACGACACTGGCCTTCTTCCGGCCCTCGTACACGTGCATGACCATCGCCGTGTCGGAGCGGGCGCCGCCCTGGTCCTCGCCGTACTCGGCGTTGTCACCGGAGCGGGAGTCGGAGCCGAGGACCAGGATGTCCAGGGAGCCGTTGTCGACGTCGTCGGGGCGGTCGCCGCCGAGCTGGGTGTTGATGTCAACGCCCTTGAGATTGCCGTTGAGTTGGAAGTACGCGAGACCGAGGCCGCCGCCGCCCAGCGCGACGACGCCCGCGGCGGCCCACGCGGTGACCGTCAGCGCCTTCGGACGGCCGCCGGGCTCCGGGGCCTTCCGGCGTCTGCCGGTGCCCCGTATTCGGCTGCTCCTGCTCTGCTGCTCGGCCATGTTCTCCCCAGCTCGTCGGTTCCGGTACCTCCGGCCGCGGTGATCAGGCACGGTATGTCGGCACTTACGACACTTGTCAGACGGCGGAGCACCGTGAAGGGTTGCACAACGCCCTGTGGCCCCTGCTGGGGGCAGGGGCCACAGGGCGCGGCGGAGAAGTCCGGACGAGAGGACGTGAAGCCGCCTCTCACCAGGGTTTTCAGCCGAAGATGTCGTACTGCTGCCAGCCGGTCCCGATCTTG
The DNA here is from genome assembly GCF_053610585.1 of Streptomyces sp. NPDC054887. Classification (NCBI taxonomy): domain Bacteria; kingdom Bacillati; phylum Actinomycetota; class Actinomycetes; order Kitasatosporales; family Streptomycetaceae; genus Streptomyces; species Streptomyces sp. NPDC054887. Next base: position 61,675 of record NZ_JBSGYQ010000013.1, read on the forward strand.
ACGCGTGTGGCGAAGATCTCCGACGTGCCCTTTCCGGTGCCCGGGTAGAGGTACGCCGTGCCGCCGGGCGTACGGGCCAGGTAGTCGGCCCTGCCGTCACCGGTCACGTCGCCGGCCGCGTCGAAGGCGTTGTAGCCGCTCCACGTACGCGCCTTCACCGCGGCGGCGAAGGCGCCGGAGCCGGCCCTGCCGGTCCCCTTGTGGAGGAAGACCTCGGACGTCCCCGACCTGCGCGTGATGAGGTCCGCCTTGCCGTCGCCGGTGAAGTCGCCGTTGCCGCGAACGGAGTTGAACGCTCCCCACCCCGTGCCGGCCTTCACCCGGGGCGAGAAGGCTCCGTCGCCCTTGCCCGGATAGATCCACAGGACACCCGCGGAGTCGACGGACAGGAGGTCGGGCAGGGCGTCCCCGGTGACGTCGCCGGGGACGACGATGTGCTTCCTGGAGCCCCAGCCGGACGCGATCCTCGTGTTGGCCCACTTCCGGGTCGACGGCACGTAGTGCGACCACACGAGGTCCCCGGATGTGGTGCGTACCACGAGGTCCTCGAAGCCGTCCCGGTTCAGGTCGCTCTGGAGGATCACGTTCGCGCCGCTGTAGTCGCCCTGGTCGGCGCGCGCGGCGAACGACCTGCCCCGGGAGGCGTAGGAGTGGAGCCGGCCGTCCGAGCCGCGGCGGGCGAGGACGTCGGACCGGTGGTCGCCGGTCAGGTTGGCGTCGTCGACGCGCGGGACGACGGATCCGGCGTACGAGGAGACCTTCGCGTAGACGCTGTACGCGCCCTTCTCGACGCAGTCCTTGACGCCCCACGACACCACGCCGACGACCCTTCCGCCGACGACCAGGGGGCCGCCGGAGTCGCCGTTGCAGGCGGTCTTGGTGTTGCTGTCGCGACCGCCGGCGGGCTTGCCCGCGCAGACCATGTGGCCCTTGACGAACTGGTGGCCGAGCTGCCAGTCCGCGCACGTGGCATTCGAGTTGAGGGGCAGCTCCGCCTTGCGGAGGGTCTGCGAGACGGCGTTGCTCGTGGAGGTGGTGCGGCCCCAGCCGTAGACCGTGGCCTTGGTCCCGGCACGGTACGACGAGGTGTCGTCCGACTTCGCCGTGGCGATCGGCCTGGCCTTGACCGGGGAGGCCAGGGTGAGGACCGCGATGTCGTTGTCGAGCGTGCGGTCGCTGTACTTGGGGTGGCTCCACTGCCGCCACACGGCCGACCTGGCGCCCGAGCCCAGCTTCTCGCTGCCGGTGACGACGACGCCCTTGCCCTTCCAGTCGACGCCCTTGACGCAGTGCGCAGCGGTGAGGATCTTCGTCGGCGCGACGACGGCGCCGCCGCAGAAGAAGGAGTCGGGCCCGTCGTTGTAGAAGAGCTGGGCCATCCAGGGGGCCGAGGCGATGCTCGTGTCCGTACCGCCGATGACCATCGGCTCGATGGTCCCGCCCGAGGAGAACCTGTCGACCGCGGGCGGCTCGTCGGTCCTCTTGAGCGCGGCGGCCAGACGGGCTTCCAGCTCGGCCGGGGAGGGCGCGGTGACGGCCGGCTCGCTCGTGGGCACGGGCGTCGGGGACGCCGCGCCGGCCGGGGCCGTCAGCATCGCCGCCGCGACGGCGGCGGCGATCGCGGCCCCTGCCGCCGGTACGGCCGTGCGTATCCGGCGGCGGTGCTTGCCGCCCGGCTTGCCAGAGATCACTCGGGACTCCTGATGCAGATGTACGTGAAGGCGCCGCAGAGGGGTTCCCCCCGGCTGCGGCCGATCGATCGTACGACCGACTCCCGTACATTCGCGGCCAGTTGTGGCCGAGCGGTGAACACAACTTGGCAAAACATGCACGGTTTACGGGTTTGGGGCGGGCCAAGTCGACCGCCACCACTGTCGCCGGACACAACGAAGCCGCCCCGCCACTTGCGTGGCGGGGCGGCTCGGTGGTGCTGCGGCGGTCAGTCGCTGCTGTTGCCCGAAGGAGTCGTCTTCGCGATCTGCATCAGGAACTCGGCGTTCGACTTCGTCTGCTTCATCTTGTCCAGCAGGAGCTCGATCGCCTGCTGCGAGTCGAGCGCGTGCAGCACCCGGCGCAGCTTCCAGACGATGGCGAGCTCTTCCGCGTTGAGGAGGATCTCCTCCTTGCGGGTGCCGGACGGGTCGACGTCGACAGCCGGGAAGATGCGCTTGTCGGCGAGCTTCCGGTCGAGCTTGAGCTCCATGTTGCCGGTGCCCTTGAACTCCTCGAAGATCACCTCGTCCATGCGCGAGCCGGTCTCGACGAGCGCGGTGGCCAGGATGGTCAGCGAGCCGCCGTCCTCGATGTTGCGCGCCGCACCGAAGAAGCGCTTCGGCGGGTAGAGCGCGGTCGAGTCGACACCACCGGACAGGATGCGTCCGGAGGCGGGAGCCGCGAGGTTGTACGCACGGCCCAGACGGGTGATCGAGTCCAGCAGGACGACCACGTCGTGACCCAGCTCGACGAGACGCTTGGCGCGCTCGATGGCCAGCTCGGCGACGGTGGTGTGGTCCTCGGCCGGGCGGTCGAAGGTCGAGGAGATGACCTCGCCCTTCACCGACCGCTGCATGTCGGTGACCTCTTCCGGACGCTCGTCGACGAGGACGACCATCAGGTGGCACTCGGGGTTGTTCACCGTGATCGCGTTGGCGATCGCCTGCATGATCATGGTCTTGCCGGTCTTCGGCGGGGCCACGATCAGGCCGCGCTGGCCCTTGCCGATCGGCGCGACGAGGTCGATGATCCGGGTCGTCAGGACGCCCGGGTCGGTCTCCAGACGCAGACGGTCCTGCGGGTACAGCGGCGTCAGCTTGTTGAACTCCGGGCGCCCGCGGCCGGATTCGGCCGCCATGCCGTTCGCCGAGTCGAGGCGTACGAGCGCGTTGAACTTCTCGCGGCGCTCGCCGTCCTTGGGCTGGCGGACGGCGCCGGTGACGTGGTCACCCTTGCGCAGGCCGTTCTTGCGGACCTGGGCGAGCGACACGTACACGTCGTTCGGGCCCGGCAGGTAGCCGGAGGTCCGGATGAACGCGTAGTTGTCGAGGATGTCCAGGATGCCCGCGACGGGGATCAGGACGTCGTCGTCGGAGACCGGCGGCGCGTCGCTGCCGAACTCCTCGCGGCCACGACGGCCACGGCGGTCGCGGTAGCGGCCGCGGCGGCCACGGCGGCCACCCTCGAAATCGTCGTCGTCCTGGGGTCCGGCGCCCTGCGGGCCGCCCTGGCGCTGCTGGCGCTGGCCGCCCTGGTCGTCGCCCTTGCCGCGGTCACGGCGGTCGCCGCGGTCCCCGCGCTCCTGGCGGTCGCCGCGCTGGCCGTCACCGCGCTCCCCGCGCTCGCCGCGGTCGCGCTGACCGCGCTCCCGGCGGTCGCCGCGCTGACCGCGCTCCTGGCGGTCGCCGCGGCGGCCCTCGGCGGTGTCGACGGCGGCCTCGGCCTTGGCCTCGGGCTGCGCGTCGGTCCGTACCTCGGTCTTGAGGTCGGCCTTGGGCTCGGCCTTCACCTCGGTGGCGACAGCCGACTCGGGGCTGCCCGCCTGCGCGGTGGCGCGACGCCGGCGGCGCTCGCCGGCCGGCTGGTCGTCGCTGGCCGGCTGACCGGGGATGTCGATCTGCTGCTGCGCCACGGCCTGCTCGGCGGCGGGCGCGGCGGCCGGGGCCTTGGCGCTCTCGTCGCCCGTACGGGCCTTGGAGGTGGCGCGGCGCTTCGGCTTGGCCTCGGCGGTTGAGCCGGCCGTGTCGGCGCTCTTGGCCGGGGCGGAGCCGCCGGCCTGCGTTTCCTTGATGACCTCGATCAGCTGGCTCTTGCGCATACGCGCGGTGCCCCTGATGCCGAGGCCGGACGCGACCTGCTGCAGCTCGGCCAGGACCATGCCGTCGAGGCCGGTGCCGGAGCGGCGGCGCCGTGCGGCACTACCAGTGGCAGCACCTGCGGCGGACGCGGTGTTGTCGACATTCTTGTCGGCAGTCACGCCCATCAGATCGGTGGTGTCGCTCACGAAGGGTCCTTCCCTGGAGCGGACGTCGGCCTGTCTGGCTCGGCGACCGGTTGTGCTGTCCGACTGCGGTCTTGGTGAACCGTGCCGGGGCGGTGGTCCGCCGGATACGGCGGAAGAGATAAACGTGCTGGGGGTCCGGCTCTTGCATTGCCGGTTCCGGAGCGTGCTCGAAACTGCTCAGGCAGGCTGCTCAGGCAGTTGGGGAGGCTCCCGGAAGAAGGGTGGTCCCGAACGGGGACACGATGCACCGCGCCACAAGGACGCCGGGTGCAGACTTGAGATTAACACTACCGGATCCAACAAATATTCCCCCTCTCGTTCACCGGCAATCGCGTGTCACTGGGCCCCGAGGGGCAGGACACTCGCTCCCGCGGCGTCGAGAGCCAGCCGGTTGGCCGCCCACCCCTCGCCCGCCAGCCGTGCGACCTTGTCGGCCGCACTGTCCTCGACCAGCGCGAGCACCGTGGGGCCCGCGCCGGAGATGACCGCGGGGACGCCGTCCGCGCGCAGTCGGTTGACCAGGGCCAGGCTCTCCGGCATGGCCGGGGCGCGGTAGTCCTGGTGCAGTCGGTCCTCGGTCGCCGCGAGCAGCAGCTCGGGTCGCCTGGTCAGGGCCTCCACGAGCAGGGCGGCGCGGCCCGCGTTGGCGGCGGCGTCCACGTGGGGGACGGTGCGCGGCAGCAGGCCGCGGGCGGTCTCGGTGAGTACCGGCTTACCGGGGACGAAGACCACCGGAACGATGGAATGCGCGGGATCCATCCTGATCGCCCGGGCCGCTCCCCCGTCGGTCCAGGCGAGCGTGAAGCCGCCGAGCAGGCAGGCGGCCACGTTGTCGGGGTGGCCCTCGATCTCGGTCGCCAGCTCCAGCAGCGCGGCCTCGTCGAGCCGTGCGTCGCCGCCTATGGTCACGGCGCGCGCGGCGACGATGCCGGCGCAGATGGCGGCGGAGGAGGAGCCGAGGCCGCGGCCGTGCGGGATGCGGTTGGCGCAGACGACCTCGAGGCCGCGCGGCTGTCCGCCGAGCAGGTCGAAGGCGGTGCGCAGCGACCGTACGAGCAGGTGGCTCTCGTCGCGGGGCAGCGTCTCGGCGCCCTCGCCCGCGATGTCGACGTGCAGCCCGGAGTCGGCGACCCGGACGACGACGTCGTCGTACAGCCCCAGCGACAGGCCCAGGGCATCGAAGCCGGGGCCGAGGTTTGCGCTGGTGGCGGGGACGCGCACCCTTACGGCGGCGGCGCGGAACGCGGGACCGGCCATCGCTCGACGACTCTCCTTGTAGGACTGCGAGATGTGCGGACTGCGACACTCTGGGGGACGTGCGAACACCCGAAGGCCATGACGGCAACAGCACCGCGGCATATGCGGCGGGGCGGGTTGGGTACAGCCTATCGAAGGAAGGTTCTGTGACGACATAGGGCGCACAGGAGGCGCACGATGCGTGTCGCGAGCCATCCTGTGCGCCTATGTCTGGTCTTACGGGGCCTTACGGGGCTTTACGCCGCCCCCGGGGGACCCTCGACCGGCGTTTTACGCTCTAAGCGAGGCCGAGGCGCTCCGCCGCCGTGGCGGCGTCCACCGGCACCGTGACCGGCTGGGGCGCTCCGGCCACCGCCCAGTCGGGGTCCTTGAGGCCGTTTCCGGTCACCGTGCAGACGATCTTCTGGCCGGGGTCGACCTTGCCCTCGTCCGCGGCCTTGAGCAGACCGGCGACGCTGGCGGCCGAGGCGGGCTCGACGAAGACGCCCTCCTGGGAGGCCAACAGGCGGTAGGCGCGCAGGATCTCACGGTCCGTCACCTCGTCGATGAAGCCGCCCGACTGATCCCGCGCCTCCAGTGCGTACTGCCACGAGGCGGGGTTGCCGATGCGAATCGCGGTGGCGACGGTGTGCGGGTCCTTGACGACCTCGCCGCGCACGATCGGAGCCGATCCGGAGGCCTGGAAGCCCCACATGCGCGGGGTGCGGGTGGAGATCTTGTCGGCCGCGTACTCGCGGTAGCCGCGCCAGTACGCCGTGATGTTTCCGGCGTTGCCGACGGGAAGAACGTGAACGTCCGGGGCGTCTCCGAGCCGGTCGACGATCTCGAAGGCGGCGGTCTTCTGGCCCTCGATACGGACCGGGTTGACCGAATTGACCAGCGCCACCGGGTAGTTGTCGGAGAGGCTGCGGGCCAGCGTCAGGCAGTCGTCGAAGTTGCCGTCGACCTGAAGGATCTTGGCGCCGTGCACGAGCGCCTGGCCCATCTTGCCGAGCGCGATCTTGCCCTGCGGCACGAGGACGGCGCAGACCATCCCGGCGCGCACCGCGTACGCCGCGGCCGACGCCGAGGTGTTGCCGGTGGAGGCGCAGATGACGGCCTTCGCGCCCTCCTCCTTGGCGCGGGTGATCGCCATGGTCATGCCGCGGTCCTTGAAGGAGCCGGTCGGGTTGGCGCCCTCGACCTTGAGGTACACCTCGCAGCCCGTGCGCTCGGAGAGGACCTGCGCCAGTACGAGCGGCGTGCCACCCTCGCCGAGCGTCACGACGGGCGTCGTCTGCGTCACCGGAAGACGGTCCCGGTACTCCTCGATGATGCCGCGCCACTGGTGGGTGCCGATGCTGGTCATGGGTCCTTACTCCCCTTCAACACGCATGATGCTGGCGACACCGCGCACGGTGTCGAGCTTGCGCAGCGCCTCGACGGTCCCCGAGAGGGCGGCGTCGGGCGCGCGGTGGGTGACGACGACGAGGGATGCCTCGCCGCCTCCGTCCTGCCGGCTCTGCTGGCGCACGGTGTCGATGGAGACGCCGTGCTCGGCGAAGACCGTCGCGACCTGGGCGAGCACACCCGGCTTGTCGGCCACATCGAGGCTGATGTGGTACCGCGTGACGACCTCCCCCATGGAGCTGACAGGAAGCTGGGTGTACGCGGACTCACCGGGTCCGGTGGTTTCCGCGACCTTGTTCCGGCAGACGGCGACGAGGTCGCCCAGAACGGCGGACGCGGTCGGGGCGCCGCCCGCGCCCGGACCGTAGAACATCAGCTGACCGGCCGCCTCGGCCTCCACGAAGACCGCGTTGTACGCCTCGCGGACGGAGGCCAGCGGGTGGGTCAGCGGGATCATCGCAGGGTGGACGCGCGCGGTGACGGACTTGCCGTCGGCGGCGCGCTCGCAGATGGCGAGGAGCTTGACGGTGCAGCCCATGCGCTTGGCGGAGGCGATGTCGGCGGCCGTGACCTCGGTCAGGCCCTCACGGTGCACGTCACCGATCCGCACGCGGGTGTGGAAGGCGATGCCGGCCAGGATGGCGGCCTTGGCGGCGGCGTCGAACCCCTCGACGTCGGCGGTGGGGTCGGCCTCGGCGTACCCGAGGGCGGTGGCCTCGTCGAGCGCCTCGGAGTAACCGGCTCCGCTGGTGTCCATCCTGTCGAGGATGAAGTTGGTCGTGCCGTTGACGATGCCGAGCACCCGGTTCACCTTGTCGCCGGCGAGGGACTCGCGCAGCGGCCGTACGAGCGGGATGGCGCCCGCGACGGCGGCCTCGTAGTAGAGGTCCCGGCCGTGCTCCTCGGCGGCGGCGTGCAGGGCGGCGCCGTCCTCCGCGAGCAGCGCCTTGTTCGCGGAGACGACGGACGCGCCGTGCTCGAACGCGGTGGTGATGAGGGTGCGGGCGGGCTCGATGCCGCCGATGACCTCGATGACGACGTCGATGTCCCCGCGTTTGACCAGGGCCGTCGCGTCGGTGGTGACGAGGGCGGGGTCGATGCCCTCGCGCACCTTCGAGGGGCGCCTCACGGCGACCCCGGCCAGCTCGACCGGGGCCCCGATGCGGGCGGCGAGGTCGTCGGCGTGCGTCGTCATGATGCGCGCCACCTCTGAGCCGACCACACCACAGCCCAGCAGCGCCACCTTCAGCGGACGCGTACGCATCATCCGACCTACGCCTTTCATCAGCACAGCCTTCTCTTGCTCGAGTGTGAACCAGTCTCACTCACCGGACGGGACTTTCTGTCCCTGGTCCAGATTGCGAGACGTCTATTTCATCAGCCGACATCGAGGCGCAGGAGATCTTCCTCCGTCTCGCGGCGGACGATCACGCGCGCCTCGCCCTCGTTCACGGCCACGACGGGCGGGCGCAGCGCGTGGTTGTAGTTGCTCGCCATGGAGCGGCAGTACGCGCCGGTGGCGGGCACGGCGATGAGGTCGCCGGGGGCGAGGTCGGCGGGCAGGAACGCGTCCCTGACCACGATGTCCCCGCTCTCGCAGTGCTTGCCGACGACGCGGACGAGCATCGGCTCGGCCTCCGAGGTGCGCGACACCAGCGCCACGCTGTACTCGGCGTCGTACAGGGCGGTGCGGATGTTGTCCGACATGCCGCCGTCGACGCTCACGTACGTACGCAGCCCCTCCAGCGGCTTGATCGTGCCGACCTCGTAGAGGGTGAAGGCGGTGGGCCCGACGATCGCACGGCCGGGCTCGACGGAGATGCGGGGCGTGGCGAGACCGGCGGCCTCGCACTCGCGGCCCACGATCTCGTTGAGCGCCTTGGCGATCTCGTGCGGCTCGCGCGGGTCGTCCTCGGAGGTGTACGCGATGCCGAGGCCGCCGCCGAGGTCGATCTCGGGCAGTTCGACGCCGTGCTCGTCGCGCACCTCGGTGAGCAGCTGCACCACGCGTCGCGCGGACACCTCGAAGCCGGCCATGTCGAAGATCTGCGAGCCGATGTGCGAGTGGATGCCGATGAGCTCAAGACCGTCGAGCCGCAGGGCCCGCCGTACCGCCTCCGCGGCCTGCCCGTCCGCGAGTCCGATGCCGAACTTCTGGTCCTCGTGGGCGGTGGCGATGAACTCGTGCGTGTGGGCCTCGACGCCGACGGTCACGCGGATCTGCACGCGCTGCCGCTTCCCCTGGCTCTGCGCGATGTGCGCGACGCGGACGATCTCCTGGAAGGAGTCGAGGACGATCCGCCCGACGCCGACGCGCACGGCCCGCTCGATCTCCTCGACCGACTTGTTGTTGCCGTGGAAGGCGATGCGCTCGGGGGGCATGCCGGCGTCGAGGGCGGTGGTCAGCTCGCCGCCGGAGCAGACGTCGAGGTTGAGCCCCTCCTCCTTGAGCCAGCGGACGACGGCCCGCGACAGGAACGCCTTGCCCGCGTAGAACACGTCGGCGTCCGGCCCGAACGCCTCGGCCCAGGCGCGGCAGCGGGCGCGGAAGTCGCTCTCGTCCAGGAAGTACGCGGGGGTGCCGAACTCCTCGGCGAGGCGGGTGACTTCGATGCCGCCGACGGTGGCGACCCCGTCGGCGTCACGCCGTACGGTCCGCGCCCAGACCTTCTCGTCGAGGACGTTGAGGTCGGCGGGCGGGGCGGTGTAGTGGCCCTCGGGGTAGACATCGGCGTGACGGGGCCCGGCGGGGTGTGCGGAACGGCTCATGGTCCTTCTGTCTCTCTCACAGATGTTCTGGTGCGCTGATGCCGAGCAGGGACAGGCCGCCGGCGAGCACCGTCCCGGTGGCCTCGGCGAGGGCCAGCCGGGAGCGGTGGGCGACCGAGGGTTTCTCGTCGCCGAGGGGCAGGACGGGGTGCGCGTCGTGGAAGCGGAAGAACGCCTCCGCTGTCAGGTCCAGGTGCCGGGCGAGCCGGTCGGGCGCGCGGTGGCGGGCGGCGGCTTCGAGAACGGCGGGGTGATCGGCGAGGGCGCGGAGGAGGGGTCGGGTGGACGGGTGCGGGGCTGTGGGCGCTTCTGCTGCGGATGCTTCGCCTGTGTCCGCGTCCGGGGTGGCGTTCGGGGTCAGGTTCGCGTTCGGGGTGGCGCCCACGTCCGGGTCGGCGCTCACGTCCGGGTTCGCGCTCAGGTCCGTGGTCGCGCTCGCGGTGAAGCCGAGATGGGTGGCGGCGCGTACGAGGGACCGGATGTGGGCGTGGGCGTACCGGACCCGAAAGAGGGGATTGATCTCGCGCTGCACGAGGAGGTCGTCGGGGACGGCGGTCGCGGTGGGCCAGACGAGGTGCCAGACGGCGGCGTCACGCCCGAGCCGGGCGACGAGAGCGTGCTCGGCGGCGGGCGGGGCGCTTCGCGCTGGTGCCCCGTCTCCGTGGCACAGGGCGCCTCCCGCGCCTCGGTCCCGTTCCCGGCCTCCCCCGTCACTCGCAACGCTCACACCTGTCACGTCCGAGACGCCCCGCGCATCCCGCACCTGCCCCGCGTCCCCCGTACGGACGACGCTCGCGCCCATGGCGTGCGCGATCCGGGCGACGGCGTCACCGAGGAGCCCGCTGCCGGCGCGCACGACGTCACCGGCTAGGGCGTCCGCGTGACCGTAGGCGAGGCCCTGGGCGAGGACGGTGCGTACGACGGAGGCGTGTACGTCCCGGGCGAGGGTGAAGTTGAGGAACCCGGGGCCGGTGACCTCGACGTCGACGATCGGCCCGTACCCGATGAGCTGCGCCCGAAGGATCTCTGCGACCTCGCGGGCGGGGCGGCCGGAGGGGCCGGCCAGCTTGAGGGCGACGTTGGTGGCGTAGTCGCCACGGCCGCCGGGCCGCGGCCGCTCGACGACGGCACGCTCCGGCACCGGCGCCCGCAACACGTCCGCATCCACGGCGCGACGCACGGCGCGCAGCACGGTACGGGACAGCTCTGCGGGGGTCACGGGACAAGCGTATGGGAGGAGGGGGGTCGTAACGCGAACCGGTTTCGCCATGCGGGCAGGGCGGGGGCGGGGGGGTGGACCGGGTCCGGGCGCCGGGCGGTGCCGGGGGCAAGGAACGGGGGCCGGGGCCGGGGGACCGGAACTGGGGCTGAGGTCCGCGAAGCGGACCGCGTCCGGGTGCCGGACGCGGCGGGCGCCAGGGGCCAAGCCCGTCAGTAGCCGTCGCCGTCGCGGAATGGGGGCTAAGACCCGCGACCGGCGCAGGATGCCCAGCTGCCAGCTGGCGCAGGTACCGGCGCAGGATGCTCAGCCGGCGCCGGAGACGCAAGTGTGCAGGCGCGCACCGAAAAGGCCCTGTAGCCAGGAGGTACGTCGACGCCGGGCATCCTGCCCGGCTGGGTGCTCAGGCGTCGCATAGCGGGCCGGATAGGGACCGTTCAGCAGCGTAGGGGAAGCCGGCAGAAGGGTACGGGGGTGTCAGCTGGTCACTCGGCCAGCACCGCCCGTACAGCCCGCCACTCACTCAGCCGTGCAGCGGGTCTACCCGACTGTGCGGCCGGCCTGCCCGGCTTCGTGACGGCCGTCGGCGGCCGGTGGGCGCTCCTGATGCACGAGGTTCCGTACGACCCGAACCAGCTCGGCGGGCTCGAAGGGCTTGGAAAGGAAGGCATCGACGCCCACGGCGAGTCCGCTCTCCACCTCGTACTGCGTACAGGCACTGATGATCGCGACGGGCAGATGCCGCGTCCGGGGATCGTCGCGGAGCCGGGCGGCGGTACGGAGCCCGTCGAGGCGGGGCATCACGACATCGAGCGTCACGACGTCGGGGCTGACCTGGTGAACCATGTCCAGAGCCTCGGCACCGTCGGCCGCGGTCACCACCTCGAAGCCCTCCAGCTCGAGGTTGACCCTGATCAGCTGCCGGATGACCTTGTTGTCGTCCACAACAAGCACGCGGCCGGACACGCCTGGCACAACTCGAGAGTAGGTGTCGCCCCACGACCGCGTCCGGCTTTTGCCGACTTCCACCCGCACGGGGAGCCGACCGGGGGGCGCGACGACCCGCCGGCCGGCCTGCGCGCCTGGCCCGAAACCTGTTCATGAACACCCGGCCGGAGCTGGTAGTGTTCAACCCGTCGCCGCTTCACGCGGCGGTACGCCCCCGTAGCTCAGGGGATAGAGCAACGGCCTCCGGAGCCGTGTGCGCAGGTTCGAATCCTGCCGGGGGCACTTCGCAGGAAGTGCCCAAAGACCCCGCCATCAGCGCTTTCGCTGAGAACGGGGTCTTCGCGTATGTGCAGCCAACTGCCGCCGTACGCAGCCCTATGTCAGGGCCTGTGGACTATTCGTGGACAGGATCTTGGCGCATCGGCGCAGGTCGGTCACGTCATGGCGAAACCCCCGGACAGATCCAGGGCCTCGGAGCGTACCGCCGTGAGCGTGTCACTGGCGCTCGCGTAACAGGTTGTCGATCCGAAGGTCCTCAGCCAGTGGCTTTGGCGATGATGCGGTCCATCTCCTCCCGGTCGAAGGCCCGCAGGGTCGTGGTACGGACGTTGCCCAACCCGCCGACCTGCAGGAGCATCGCAGTGGCGGTCTCGTCGTCGGGCGCCTCTACGACGGCCACGATGTCGTACGAACCGACAGTCCAGTAGATGTTCAGGAGCTTCGCCCCGAGCTTCTGTGCCGCTGCGGCGAAGGCCTCGGCGCGCTGCGGGGTGTCCTTGTAGGTCCGGATCCCCTGATCGGTCCAGTTCAGCAACGTGACATACGTCGGCATGGTCTTTCACTCCCAAGGAAGAAGACGCAACACATCGTGTGTCAATTCTGGGCATCGTGCGCGCACTGCGCATAAGGAGCGCGCCAGAACGAGTGATGCGAGCGGTCATCGATCGAACTCCCTCAAGCGGTGGTCAGCTCGCCGGCACGAATGAAAGTGATGACTGCAACGCCGACGACAAGGAACGCGGACAGCGACGGCGACGGCGGTCAGCTCACGGTGGTGACGTCGATCGATCGGGGCCTGGCGTCATAGCCCTGCCCGACATCCTCTAAACACCGAGTCCCGGAGCTCATCGTCGTGGACTGTCTGTGGACAGGATCTTGGCACATCGCCCCAGGTCAGCCACCGAACGCCGAAGGCCCCCGGACAGGTCCAGGGGCCTCGCAGCGAATCGCCACTCACTCGCGATCACTCGTACTCGCGCAGCAGATCTTCGATGCGACGGTTGGCCACCTCCTGGCGGCCGTCGAGACACTTCGCGTACCGACTGAGCAGCACCTCCACGCTGTTGCCTGCCCGCTCGGCGACCTCGGTCGGGTCGACTCCGGCGTTGAGCCACGTGGAGAGCGCCGAGTGCCTCAGGTCATACGGCCGGTGGGCCAGCGGCGAAGCAGCTACGGCCGGCGGCAAGGCCAGCACCCGAGCTTCTTGCCAGGCCCGGTAGTACGTGGACGAGGAGACCACTCCCCCACTCTCGCTGAAGAAGAGGCGCCCGTCCTGGGCGGTCCCGAAGGTGTCGAGGTGCTCGCGGAGTATGGCCACGAGCTGGGGCGGAATCGGCACCCGCCGGACGTCTTCCGTGGGCCGGTTCTTCAGCCCGCGGTCGTCATGACTCTCTCCCGAGTCGGTCCACCGCTTGCCGGCGCTCGGCCGCGTTCGGTGCAGCAGAGCGGTTCCCCATCCGGAACCCGGAAGGGTTAGATCCGCCTCAGCCAGCCCAACCACTTCGGCGGGCCGAAAGCCCCCGAAGTACATCCCGGCGAAGAGCCCCACCAGCCGCCGCCCACGGGCCCGCCTGTAGCCACCGACGTACGAGACCGCGTGAAGCAGCGCGCGGGCTTGCTCCGGGTTGGCGACCACTCGGGGATCAACCTCATTCGAGACCTTGGGCTTCTGCCAGCGCACGGCCGACAGCGGGTTCTCTCGAAATTCCCCAAGGTCCACGGCGTAGTGCAGGGCATTGACCAGGGTGCGCCGCTTCCGCCGTACGGTCTCCGCAGCTGCAGCGGTCCCGTCCAATTTGATCTTCAGCGAGTCAAGGACCGCCCGCCCAAGGGCCGGATCAGTGAGGTCGGACAGAGGCCGAGAAGCTTTGGCGACCCAGTGCAGAGCCCTGCCGATCTCTGGAGGAAGCTCCCTGCTGTCCGGGCCAGGCAGGACGAAAGCCCAGTTCCGAAGCGCTTTCCGCAGCTCGGCATCAGTGGGCCGGCCAGGTCGATCGTCCAGCAGCGCCATCGTGACCGAGGTCAAGGATTCGTTGATCCCGTCGCGCGTGTTGGGCGCCGCATGAGGCCATTTCATGGCGAGGTACTTCAGAGCGAAGGCGTACCAGCTCAGTGTCGGTTTCTGCTCAGCCATCGAGCCGGGAAGGCCCGAGGCTGTGTCGAACTCCTCGCCATCACGTGTCGCCCGCATGAGCTTGGAGCGGAAGTTGTCCCCGAGCCCTTTCGTCCTGAAGGACTCGGAAAAGACCTGTCCGGCCACAGACCAGCGAACGTCATAGGAAGGCCGCTTCGTATCCCGCTTCCGGACGCTCCAGATCTTGACGTCGAGCGACTTCACGCGGCAGCGCCCTCCCTGCTCCGCAGCCAGGCATGAAAGTCACTCCGCCACACCCTCAACTCCCCGTTCGGCAACGTGAATGCTTTGGGAGCCTTCCCCAGTTCACGCCACCGGTAGAAGGTACGCCGCGAGATCCCCTTCAGCTCGGCAAGGACCTCCGCCGTGGTCATCAGCTCGTCCTTCAAGACATCACCCCTTCCAGTGCGCGTTGGTCATGCATGGCTTCGCGAGCGGTTTCTCTGTTGATGCGGATGTCTTCGGCAATGGACGCGGCTAGGGCTGCTTCACCGGGGGTGTGGCCGTGGCCGGCGTAGCGCCAGTCGGCCAGGACGAGGGTGGTCTCGGGGTCGGGCAGGCCGAGGGCTTCTCGCTGTTCGGCGGCGCGGTAGTCGGCGCGGATCTGTCGTCGTTCGCTGAACGTGGAGGAGTAGCGGCGGGACTTGGTGAGGAAGTGGCCCCGGAAGCCGAGCATGTGAGCCCAGGCCCAGAGCTTTCGGTCGGGATACGCGCGGTCGAGGTCCCAGCAGGCGCGGATGAGTCGCCGGGCGTGGTCGGGCACTTGGTGCCGGTCGAGTTCGGCGAGTTCACCGATGCGCCGGTCCAGGCTGCCGGTGGTCTCGGCCGCCTTGGTGGCGTACTTGGCGATGTAGGCGGCGACCTTTTGTTCGGTGACGTCGTCGCTGTCGAACGCCGTAATGGGCCGGACATCTAGCTTCTCGCCCCAGCACAAGGTGCGTGCGGGTTGCCCCTCGGCCGCGGGCACGGTCACGGTGGTGTAGGGATGCTTCCTGGCCTCGCGGATCGTGTCGGTGAGCAATTCGAGCGTGGCCCAGGTCGGCGGTGCGCTGTCGGGCCCTTCAGGTCCGTCGATGCGGATGACGGCGTGGAAGTGGATCGCGCCTCGGTTCTGGAACTCTGCGACCTTCCCGTACGACAGCCGGATTGTGGCAGCGAGCTCCCGTTGGGTCAGTCCGGCACGTGCGGCGATCTCACGGCGGAGCCGGTTGATGAAGCGGTGCCACAGCTCGCCCGCGTGGTTGTTGAACAGCACCGCCCCCGCGTAGTCGTAGGTGGCGGGGTCGAGCGCCGCGCCGAGGGCGGGATCGTTCTCGGGGTGGCGGGCGCCGCAGCGGCAGCGACCGGTGTCGGGCCGATTGTGGACCGGGCCGAAAGAAGGCGCGGTCAGAGTCACGAAGACACGGGGCCGTGTACGGACGGTCGCGGCGATGCTCATGGTGTCGTCGCCGGCCAGTCCGGCGCGGACGAGGCGGTAGGCGTCCCCGGCGTAGAGGTAGGAGCAGGGCGCGCAGCGTGAGGCGCGGCGGTTTCCGCAGGCGATCCGCAGCCGGCCACCGGGCTCGTTCGCGGTGGAGTAGGCGTGCAGGGTCTCGCCGGTGGCCTTGTCGCGGGTGAGGGACCAGCCCGTGAGGTGGATGGGCTGGGAGCATCCGCCGGTCTTGTGGATCTGCTGTTGCCAGCGGTCGAAGTCGGGGGCCGAAGCCACCCTGAGCAGGTCGCCCAGGGTGGTCGGGTCGAGCGTGTCAGCCACGGGCCGCCTCCAAAGCCGAAGCGAGCACCGTGGAGGCGAGCAGGCCGGCGGACGGGGTCCACAGGCCGCGTGCGCCGGGCCAGGGCATGGGGTCGGTGAGGGGGGTGACGTTCGTCAGGTGCCAGTGCCAGCGTCCGCGTGCGGACCACAGGGTGCAGTAGCCGTCGTCCGGGTGGCAGCCGTCCAGGAGGGCGACGGCGACGATGGCGCCCTTGGGCTGGGGGCGGCGCAGGAACGCCCGGGTCATGGGGAGGTTGCTGGCGTTGGGGTCCGTGGTCTGTCCGGCGTGGATCAGGACAGGGCCGCGGTGCTCGGTGGGCCAGGACCGGTTCTCGACCCGCTTGGTGCCGTAGGCGATGCAGCTCGCCCACGGCTGCCACAGGGTCAGTGCCCGCACGTCGTGAAGAAGCTCGCTCATGCCGTCGCCTCCCGGTCCAAGGGGGCGCCGGTGATGGTCTCGACGAGGGCGGAGATGAGGACTTCCGCGACGGGCGGGGTGACGGCGTTGCCGTACTGGCGGACGCGGTCGCGCTTGTTGCCGTGGACGATGTAGGTGTCGGGGAAGGCCATGGCGCGGCCGATCTCGCAGGGCTCCAGCATCCGGAACCGCACATCGGCCAGGTCCACGCTGGAGGCCACTTCGGCCAGCGACCACCGGTCCCGTGTGGTGACCGTGCCGACCGGTTCCTCGACGGGGCGGGCGGTGCCGTTGCTGTAGTACGGGATCAGGAGGGTCTGGCCGGTGACCAGGCCGTGGTGGTTGCCGGACGCGGTGACCGTGCCCACCGGTTCGCTGATCGAGTGAGCGGCGTTCTTCGCTCCGCCGCCGCGCAGGCTGATCTGGAACGGCGGGATCGCCAGGCCGGTCTCGTTGCGGGCGGTCTGCGTCCGCAACGGATCGCGGACGGAAGAGGCGACCTTCCCGTCACGGCCCTCGGTGGGGATGAGCAGTGGGGGTACGGCGAGGCCGTCGGTTTCGCGGGTGGTGCGGGTCGGCATGGGCCGGTCGATCGGGGAGGCGTCGTTGCGCCAGGTCCCGCCGGCGGGCACCGTCATCGGGCGGGCGTACTTCGCGATACCGACCCGGATGCGTTCCATCGTGGCGGCCGCGAGCGGTTCACTGCGATCGGCTATGCGGGTGCCCTGGAGGGTCCAGTCGATCGCGGCGGACGCCGGGACCACGTCGGGTTCGACGATGGCGTTGCGGCACTTCACGTGCGGGCACCGGTAGAAGTACTGGCCGTACTTCCCGTACGCGCCCATGTCCGTGCCGGGCTTCTTGAAAACCTGCAAGGCGGTCACGCGGGTGTCGCAGGCCGGGCACCAGGCGGTGGGGCGTAACCACTTGTTCCAGTCCGGTGTCCGGCCCAGGGAGCGCAGCCAGTAGGCGACGAACAGGCGGTTGCGGGACTGCGGGGCCCGCAGCGAGCGGACGGCTTTGACGTGCATGGAGTTCAGGGCGATGACGCGGGTCTCGTACCCTTCGGCGCGGATCTCGGTGATCCACCGGTTCCACTGGTCCCACTTGCGGCACTCGATGACGTTCTCCACCACACCGGCCAGCACCGGGCGCCCGCGCAGGTTCATGGCGCGCAGGTAGCGCGGGACTTCCTCCATGAGGGCGCGGGCGCGCTTGGTCTCGGGGTCCGGCTGCTCCTCCCAGAACAGGACGCCTTGGGTGGAGTGGTCGAAGTCGCGGCGCTTGCCCCGTGCGTTGGACCACGGCGGGCACGAGGGGGACGCCCAGAAGATGTCCGCGCGCGGGAACGTCTCGATCTTGGCGCGGGCCACGTCGCCTTCGAAGTGGTCGACGCCGGGGAAGTTCGCGGCGTGCGAGGCGACCGCCTGGGGGTTGTGGTTGGCGGCGAAGATGAGCTGGGTGCCGGGGACCTTGGTCAGTCCCTCACTGGAGCCGCCGACCCCGGCGAACTCGTCGTAGACCGTCAGCACGGGGCACCCGCCTCCACCGAGGCCGGCCGGGTGGTGACGAGCCAGCGCGGGGCGTGGCCGGTGCCGTGGCAGGCCGGGCACACGACCGGGACGACGTGACGGGTGCCGTCGGCGTGTCGGGTGCCGGTGGTGATGGCGACGACGGGGAAGCCGTCGCAGTCGGGGCAGATCCTTGAGCCGTGGACGTGCATGATGGTGGTTCCTTCCTTGATGGCATCGGGGAGGGGCTGCGCCTTCCGGGCGGCGGAAACTTGGCGGTGGAAGCCGCCCGGAGGGCCGGTCAGCGCTGGTTCATCAGCGAGCGGATCACCACGGCGAGCACGGCCAGGGATCCGGCGGTCAGAGCGACGGCCAGGAACATCGAGGTGAGCACCGCACCGAGGACCACCACGCCGCCAGCGACGGCGAGCGGGTTGGACTTGACCAGGTCGACAAAGGCGCTAGTCGTGGTGGGCGGCCGGTTCGCCGGTGCGGTCTCCTGCCGAGGGGCCGGGGTCACGGTGGGGCGGGTCACCGGGTAGGTGTCGGGGGCCGGGTACTTGGGCTTGAACATTGCCGATCTTCCTTTCGGGTCACTTGCTGGTGTCGTTGATGACGTCGACCCCAGTGCGGGTGCTGGAGTCGATCGCGGGACCGAGGAACGTGTCCTGGAGGTAGAAGCCCAGGAGGACCAGGACCACGACGAGCCAGGGGCGGATGTGGAGGTCTTGACCGCGAACCACGCGACCAGGGCCAGGACGAAGACGAACGGCAGGGAGACGGTCACCGGAGCTGTCCTTTCAGGCGAGATGGAGGGCGATGGCCTCAGCCATAGGCACAGGGACACCGAGGCGGGCGCGCAGGGTGTCCGCGTCGATCGCCGTGCCGGTGGTGGAGCGGTGCGCGGCGGCGACCTTGCGGGCGTGCTCCAGCAGCGGCGCAGGCACCGCAACGGCGGGAGGCGGGGCCGGGGCGGGCTCAAGCTCGGGTGCCGTGATCTCCTCGGCAGGCTCGGGCTCGGGCTCGGGCGACAGGACCGGCGCGGGCTCGTCACGGTCGATCTCGACTGCGGGTGCGGTGGGCTCGTCGGCCGCCCGGGCGGTAGGGGTGTGGACGAGGAGGGTGCCGCCGAGGAAGGCGAGTGCGGGCCAGCCGGCCACCAGGATCCGCAGCCACGCGGGAACGTCGTTCAGGTCGAGAAGCCCCGCGGTGGCCACGTTCGCCCCGAGCGATGCGACCAGGGCGACGGTGAACCAGGTCCACGCGGCGCGGGTCGGATCCCCTGCCGTACGCAGGTTCCGCAGCCGCCGCCAGGAGGCGACGAGAAGCAGGTCCACGCTGACGGGGTAGGCCCAGGCTTTCCAGCCGTCCTGTCCGGCGGCTTCCGCGATGTCGTGGAGGTGGGCGAAGGACAGGGCACCGGCGATCACGGCCTGTACGAGTACGGCGTCCATGCGGATAGAGGGGCGCATCGCGGTTCTCCTTCCTTGAGGTTTGGTGCCAGGGCCGGGCGGGGCTCACAGGTCCGGCCGCCCGGCCTTGGCGGGTGCTAGTCGGTGGGGGCCTGGCCGGTGCCGAGGCAGGTCAGGCACAGGGCTTCCTGCCGGTCGTCGCTGTCGTGCTTGGTGCGGCTGCCGACCTTGAAGGCTTCGGAGACCTGCCCGGCGTTCTTGCAGTCCGGGCACGGCGGCGGCTTCTTGGCGGCGGCCCGCCGGCCGGTGGGCTTGCGGGTAGTGGCCATGGGGTGGCTCCTTCAGGCATGGCGGGGGTAGGGACACGGCGCGAGACAGTCACGCCAACCAGGGATTGATCGGGTCCTACGGGGCGACAGCCGGGGCCGGTACCGAAACCTCGACAGCAGCCGCCGCCGACGGGCGGAACGGGGCGAGGGCCGGGATGTCCGGGGTCAGGTGAGCGAACTCGGCACAGACAGCTGCGACTTGACCGAGCTTCTTGTGCGGGGTGCGGATGCGGGACCAGCCACCGGAGGCGTCCCCTGCGATCGCGGTGCCGGGCCGGTTGGCGGTGATGGCGGTCGCGGCGTGGACGGCCAGGTCGTTGATGTCGCCCAGGCCCATTTCGGCGGTCTGCTTGTCGTTGCAGCGGTGCACCACACGGCCGGTGAGCTGAGCGCGCAGGGCAGTGGCGCCCTTGCCGAGCTCCGAGCCGAAGCGCTGCCCGCAGATCTCCAGGTAGATGCCGACCGCACGGGCGAGCTGAGCCAACCGCACGAGCTGGGTAACCATGCGGTCCCGGCGGGCACTGTCGACCTTGGAGGCAACCAAGAACAGCTCCGCGATCTCATCGAGCAGCACCACGATGGGGACGGGGCGCAGGTGCTTGGGCAGGCCCCAGATGTCGGAGGTGATGTCTTCCAGAGGGGTGTCCGGCGTGATGCCCTGGTGCAGGCACAGCAGGTCGAAGCGGTCCTCCATCTCTGCCGCGAGCGCGTCCAGCAGCCCGTCCGCCTGATCCGGTGTGGTGGCCAGGGCGGAGAAGCGCGGGGCGAAAGGACTTTGCTCGACGCCGCGTTTGCAGTCGATGCCGACCAGGGCGACGTTCTGTGGTGCGAGTCCTGCGATGAGGCAGCGCTGGTACATCGACTTGCCGGACTTGTTCGCGCCCAGGGTCAGGGCGTGCGGGATGTCCTGGTAGTCCCGCACGAAGGGCAGGCCGTCCTCTCGCAGGCCGACCACGACGGACAGTGGACCGGCGGCCAGGCGACGCGGCATTCGCACCCGTCCGAGGATGTCGAAGCCGGTCATGCGCAGTTCGATGACGCCGGGCTGGATCTCGGAGACGTGGACCGAGTGGACGGCCCAGGCATGGCGCAGGCGTTCTGCCGACGCTTCCACATGCTCCGGTGCCAGGCCGGCAGCCAGGCGCATCCTCAGCCGCAGCCCCGTGGTGGTCGGGTAGATCCCGCGAATCCTGGGGATGCCCGGCCGGAGCACATCGGCGCCGGCCACCTTGTTGGCGAACACCCGCCACCATGCCGGGGCCACCGTCAGCTCACATGCTTCCAGCGTCGGCCGGTAGGTGGAGAAGATCCGGTACAGAGCGGCCGGAAGGCCGAACAGTGCCCAGTACACGGCCGGGGCCTTGGCCCGAGCGATGACCGCGAAGAGGGCTAACGCTCCGATGAACAGCAGGAGATCAGTCACGGCGATCAGCCCTTGGTGCTCGACGCCGCCGGGATCTGCTGAGCCATCACAGCGCTCGCACGGAAACTGATCCCGTGACCGAAGTCGTTCTCCCACGGCCGGGCGACCAGGCCGGGCAGAGCCACCGGCATACCGGGGACCAGGTCCGGCTGGACACCGTCCTCAGCGACCACGATCGTCACCGCGTCGGGACGACCGTCCACGATCACAGCCACGTTCACGTTGAACAGAGTCTTACCCGACTGCTTGTCGACCGCGACCTCACCGGTCTCCCGGTTCTTCACCTTCGGCTCCGGGGCCTGAATCAGCATCACGGTCATCACAGCCGTGTCTACAGGTATCTGACGCATCGTCTTTTCCCTCACTCTGAACGGGGGTTGATGCCGGGCGTTTGGCCGGTGAGACCAGAAAACAGCCGAAGGCAGTGGACGTATCACCAACCGCATGGACGTTTGGGGACGTTCTCGCTACGCTCAAAAGGTCCCCGAGTCCAACGACTTGCAGGAGCGCGCCCCCATGGCGAACGAGCGCTTACGCGCGGCCATCTCGGCCAAAAGCGAGACGATTCAGTCCCTAGCGGACTACGTCGGCATCGACCCCAAGAGCGTCGAGCGATGGATCACGAAGGACCGAACGCCACACCGCAGCCATCGCTGGAAAGCGTCAGGCTTCCTCGGAGTCGACGAGGTCTATCTCTGGCCGACTGTCGAAAAGCAGGCCGAGACAGCGAGTTCGTCCGAGCTGATCACGTACTACCCCCACCGGGGAGCCGTCCCGGCGGCACTGTGGTCATCACTGATCAATCAGGCCACGAGCCAGATCGAAATCTTGGTGTACGCAGGTCTCTTTCTCTTCGACAGCCACCCGGACCTGTCCGATGAGTTGGCTGACAAAGCCAGGGCCGGAGCGCAGATCCGTGTCTTGCTGGGTGACCCCGAATCAGAGATGGTTCACCAGCGTGGAGAAGAGGAAGGCATCGGCAACGACCTGGCAGCACGAGCCAGGATCACCCGCCGCTACCTCGACCCCGTCATCACGACACCAGGTATCGAGGTCCGGAAGCATGACACGATCCTCTACAACTCGATCTATCGCTTCGACGACGATGTGCTCGTGAACCCCCACGTCCTAGGGGCTCCTGCTGGACAGAACCCCGTACTGCACTTCCGCTACATCCCCGGTGGCCGGACCTTCCGGCACTACATGCGGAGCTTCGACTACGCCTGGGAGCGCGGCAGGCCGGCCTAGTGAGCAGCCCGAGGGACGTGCGACGCTTGAAGCATGGCCCGCGTCGACTACTTCAACGACCCGAACGCACCTAAGGCGAACAGCATCGTTCCCTCGGTGACCGCCGTAGCGCTCAGCGAGGCGGGGGAAGTCTTGCTGATCCACAAGACGGACAACGACCTGTGGGCGTTGCCGGGCGGTGGGGTCGACGTAGGCGAGTCTGCCGCCCACGCCGCAGTACGGGAAACGCGAGAGGAAACGGGATTCGATGTTGAGGTGACTGGGCTGGTCGGCCTCTACACCAATCCAGCTCACGTCATCGCGTACGACGACGGCGAGGTTCGTCAGCAGTTCTCCATCTGCTTCACCGCGCGCATCGTTGGAGGCAGGATGCGCACGAGCAGTGAGAGCAAGGAAGTCGCTTTCGTCCATCCGAGCCGACTCGACGACTTGAACATCCACCCATCGATGCGTCTACGGATCGATCACGGCCTGGCCGACAAGCCGCAGCCCTACATCGGCTGAATTGCTAGCCGTGCAAGGGTCCTCTCCACAGCGGCTCCAAGGTATGGGCGCGCCTCACTGATCGCGGTGTACACCTCGCTGCCCTTCTCATAGCGGACCAAGATCTCGTCAATACGTCGATCGAACTCGAAGCGCTGCCCGGCCGGGCCCGTCGTCATATCGGCGAAGATCAGTGCATCCAGAAGTGCCGAGTCCTCACGCTCATACGCTGCCAGCTCACCCGAAAGTCCGCGCTGCTCCGCTTCGAAGGTCGCACCGGAATGATGGGCGACGAGCCGTACGAGCCGCGCAGGGGCGCCAAGAGACTCCAGGTAGCGTGCACCGTCCAAAGGATGGAACCCGGTTTCCCGCAGCTCGGGGGCATACCCGAGGTCGTGCAGCCAGGCAGCAGCGACGAGCAGATCCCGCTCGTTCTCCGGCACGGCCCCTGCTACTTCACTGGCACGCTCCGCCACGGCCTGAGTATGCAACCAGCGGTCACCGAGCGGCGGCAGCAACGACTCGGCCAGCTCGGCCGCTCCTTTGGGCGTGTCCAGCGCAGTAGGCATGAACGGAACCGTAACGCAGCGGAGTGCCAGCTCAACAGCCCGGCATGGCTCTCTGAGCTACCGCTCGTACGCCCATGGGAGACGCCGCTCAGGCGACCTCCCAAGCCATGCGGTGCCGAGCAACCGCATACACCTGCTCGATCTGCTCCGCATTGAGAACACCTGCCGTCGGCCCCAGGGCAGCAACCTCACGCTCTCTATAGACGCGAACGTCCAGCAGCGTGACGACCTTTTGCAGATCCGTCACGCCGACGAAGACGATGACCGGTACTACAGGAACCTGGAAGCCGCAGTGCCGTTCGAGTACTCGCCGCACTCGGTCCGCTTCCGCCCGGCTCTTGCGGGCGTAGGGCTGAGGCTTGCCGTGGTTGACCTTCACCGAGTCATCCCCGACCCACACCGTCTTGTTGCGGTGATGCTTGGTGTTGATACTGAAAACACCGCCCGGGCCGATCAGCAGGTGGTCGATGTCCACATCTCGCGGCAGCGGCACAGAGTGCAGCACACGCCAGCCACGGCCCGCCAGACGCTGCAACTCAGCTCCCACACGTCGTTCGCCGGCCAGGCCCTTGCGCCAAGAATCCCACTCGGAATCTTGTCGCAGCAGCCAGGCAACAGCACGCCTCAGAGGCCCGGGCCCCGCGGCGAGCTTGTCGCGTATGGCAGCTCCGGGAGGATTCAGTGCTAGGTCGTCTTGGACCGTCAGAGGCGGAAGGGGACGATCCTTGCGCCGCGGTGGGCCAACTAAATGATCCCGCGTAGGCAAGTGCTCCTCTAGGAGTTCGGTCGCAGCGCCTCTGTGTTCCTCGCGAAGGATGGTGATCTTGCCCGAGTCTCGGTCGTAGAAAGCTACGGCCACGCCGTTCGGCAGATTGACGTAGAGCCGATCATGCCCGTACCGCTTCCACGTCGTGATCTTCAACTCGCTCACGGCAGCCCCCCAGCCTGGTCGTCGCCCCCCTCATACATGGCAACAGCCCAAGCGCACGGCTACAAGACGGCCTCTGCGGACAGAGTTTCCCTACTTCATCAAGGCTCGCTGCGCTCGCTGCCCGACCACGGTTCGGGCAGCGAGCCGAACTACTGCCACCCGGTCTCCCGAGCACCGCTCAGCCACACGGGGTGGCTTCCTCCCCATTCCGGAAGGCAGCACGAGTATCAGGGCGGTCAGCACCGGAGTGCTGCAGTCGTGGCTCGGGAGACACCACAGTTGACGCTTGAGGCGTCTGCTTTCCCGGCCTCCTGAACAGCGATGCTGTCTGATGCAGAGATCAGAGGTGCCGCGCACAGCGCGGCGGCGCCGGCCGGACGCCGGCACCGCTGCCCCTCCATGCCTACGTCACCGGGGCTGCGGCGCCGTCGCCCGCCCGCGCCCACAAGGGGCGAAATACCAGGCCGGGGGTGGGGACGGTCGGCTCCACGGCTTTACCCACCTCCCCGGTTCGGGTCCCGCGTCGAGCAAGACCAGGGGGCCACTCGGACACATTGCGGGCAGGGGTAAAGCCTGCCCGAGTAGCCAGCAAGCGTACGGCCCCCTGATCATGCTCGACCCCAAACCGGGCAGGACACCGGCCAAAGCCGCGGAGCCGACCTCCGCAGCCGCCTGACCCTCGGGGCGTATCCGCCTGGTCAAGTCATCGCTTGCACTTACGCCCAGAGCTCACGCGCGGCGGCTAACTCTCCTCTTCGCCATCCTCTTCCTCGAGGATTTCGGCACGCTCCTGATCGATTTCGGGCTCTACATCGATTACCTGGCTATTGCGGTAATACCGCCATGCGCTGGGATAATCACGTTCACCCTCGGGATACATGATCACGTACCCGTGCAGCACGGCGATTTGCCATTGGCCGGTGATCGCCTCACCAATTAGCGCGAAAAGATCTCCAGCGCTAAGCTCCACGTCGGGAACATTGACTTCCCTGTCTCCCATAGACCCGAGAAGCTTTATTGCATAGCGGAAGGTGTACGGTAGACGCTTCTTAACGTCGGCGAGAAGTTTACGCAGAGACGTATTACCCGACTTCACGCCATGAATGATCCGATCCAAGTCGATGGGGTAGCGGACATCAAAGTGATTTACCTTGATGACAGTGTCATCTCGCCTACGACCAGGATCGTTATTGCCGAACCCATTCGTGTTCCACGGAATCTCACCCTGCTCCCTGTACTTCGCGATTAGAAGCCTTTCGGGCGCCACGGCCGGAAAGTCTTCATCCACATACAGGCAAGTGAATTGGATTTCATCGCTAGAGATGTTCTGCCGACCGGAGATTTTTCGAAGGTGCTTCCCAATTCGTTGCGGAAGGTTCTTGTCAGCCTTGCCCACGTAGACGAACTGCCCACTGTGGTACAGCTGGTAGATTCCCCCACGCCGCTCCAGCTCCTGCAGACTCTCCGGGGACAGAAGCGTCGGCTCCAGCTCCGCCAGGGCCTGCGCCAGTTGATCCTTCAGGGCCTTAGTAATGCTGAGCCTGAAGTCCGCGCGATGCGAAGCTCCATCACCCAACCCGACCTGCTGCGTCACCTGTGTCCCAACTCTCACCCGAACGCTTGAACGTGCGAACGGTACGCCTCTGCGCGATCACCCACTCGCCAGTTTGGCCAACCCGACTGAAGATCATCTACTCCGCGGTATGCTTTCGCCATGGTTGAGCAGCGTAAAGACATCGCAAGTACCCGCACCAGCGTTGAGCTGTTCGCGGGTGGTGGTGGTCTGGCCATGGCGGTCCATCAGGCCGGTTTCCGTCCGCTCCTGTTCAACGAGTTCAACACTCGCGCTTGTCAGACGCTCGAGGCGAGCGCGACCAAGACTCTCGGCATCGACGGCATCGCACGAACAGAAGACAGGAAGCCGGCTGCCCCGATGCCTGGCGAGCCAGCTCCCCTGTACGCAGGTGACGTGCGAGACCTGGACCTCAGTGCGCTCCGCGGGCAAGTGGACGTTCTGGCTGGAGGCCCGCCCTGCCAGCCGTTCAGCGCTGGCGGCGTCGCCAAGGGTGACGAAGACAAGCGAAACATGTTCCCCGCCATGTTTAAAGCGGTCCGAGAGATGCAGCCCAAGGCTGTTATCTGCGAGAACGTACGCGGCTTGCTTCGCCCATCATTCAGCGACTACTTCCAGTACATCCAGCGGGAGCTCTCGCTTCCTTTTGTCGAGCGAGACGACAGCGTCGAGTGGCAGACCCACGACGCCCAGCTAAAGCGTCTTCTCGAACAGCGTCCGGACAATGATAGGGATGACCAGCGCTACCGAGTCGTCAAGGTACCCGTTAACGCCGCCAACTACGGCGTCCCGCAACTTCGCCACCGGGTCGTACTTGTCGCCTTCCGGGCCGATCTGGACGTAGACGTAGAGACTTTCGAGAAGTACGTCAAGACGCCGCAATTCTCCGCCGCTGCCTTGTATCGATCAATGAAGGATGAAGACGGCGAGTACTGGCAGCGCCATTCCAATGTTCCAGACTATGTCCGCGAGCGTGTCCGGGCCAACCTTCCACAAGTAATCGAGGAAGACGACTGCGCCCCGTGGCGGACACTTCGCGACGCCGTGCAAGGGTTTGGCACAGATACGCCGCTTCCCGCACTTCCCTCAATCGACCTCACCAAGCTCGACCGCAAGACCGAACAGGCTGCACCTATTGGCATCACCGATCACATCGGTTGGCCGGATGCCCGCATTTACAAGGGCCACACCCCTAACGAGCTCGACCGCCCTGCGAAAACAGTCAAGGCAGGGGTTCACGGTGTGCCCGGTGGAGAGTCGGTAATGCTTCTCGACGAACGGGAGCGCGACTCCAGCATGGAAGGCGGTTGGCGTTACGTGCACCGTTACATGACAGTGCGCGAGACAGCTCGCGTGATGACGTTCCCGGACGAGTGGCAGGGTGTCGGCCCGCGTGGAGAAAAGATGCGGCAATTGGGCAACGCCGTACCAGTCACCCTCGGCGAGTTCTTCGCCAAGGCCGTGGCAGACGCGCTCAGTAACGCGGGGCACTGAACACCGAGATGACGGAACGCCGCAGTACCTGGAATGAGACGCTTCCCGCGGACCGGGCGTACAAACGCGTCAAGGGTATCTCCCCCGTAACCGAGCAGGACAGGGCGGCGGGGGGCCGGCACCGACGCATGGTTGCTCTGGGGGATGGCCAGTTCGCGCGGGCCTCAGTCGCGCTCAGGCTGTACAAGAGGACCAGGAGGATCCGTGCCGTCCTCCGGTGGTCTCACGACGGCAAGTCACCAGAGATCTATCTTGGTGAGGTGTCGCAGAGCACGCGTCAAGCGAACCTACGTGAAGCATGGCAACGTGCTTGGGACCGAGGCCTGCTCACCGAAGAGCCCTTGCCTCCCGAGTCCAAGGCATCGTCTCGTGAGGTTCGTGCAGTGATGCGCGCGAATCGCGGCAGAGACACCAAGCCGGAACTCGCTCTGCGCTCCCTGCTCCACGCGAAGGGCCTGCGGTACCGGGTAGACGCCAGCCCACTTAAAGGTGTTCGGCGCCGTGCGGACGTCATCTTTCCCAAGGATAAGGTCGCTGTCTTCGTAGACGGCTGCTTCTGGCATGGGTGCCCGCAGCATCTGCGCCCGGCGAAGAGGAACGCCGAGGCCTGGGCTGCCAAGCTCGAAGGTAATCAAGCCCGCGACATCAACACCAACGAGCTTCTGCGTGCCGCTGGCTGGACAGTCGTCCGAGTGTGGGAGCACGAGGACCCGGTGGTTGCCGCAGAGACCGTGGCACAGACACTGTGGCAGCTACGCGCCGGCGAGACGAAGGCTCCCTGAGCAGCGCAGTCCTCAGGGGGCTGCAGACCTGCAGGGTCGAAGTCATAGCTCCTCGAAGCAAGCGTTCTTGACCAGACGGGTCTCGCAGTTCCAGCAGAGAGGGCAAACTACCTCTCTATGCGAGCATCTATTGCAGATCATCTGACCGGCTGGCCACCAGCTGTCTACCTCGCCGCCGGCGCTGCTGTCGGCGCTATTTTGACCGCAATCATCACCGGCTGTCTGGGCCTCCTGCTAGCCAAAATGAACCGAACTACGGTCCATCAACAGACCCAGATGCAACTGACAGCTGCCCGTGAGCAGTTGGCAGCACAACTAGTCTCGCAACGCGACCAACTGGAGCAGCAGTTGGCTGCGGACGCACGGAAAGTCGAACTGGAGCACAAAGGCACCATTGACCGATGGCGAATCGAGTCACGCTGGTCGGCGTACGCGGAGGCCACTTCGGCGGTGGAGACGTTTCGCGACCTTCTCGCGCCCATTGATAAGGCAACAAGCGGCTGTTGGCCTCGCGACGATGACCTTTCGACTGAGGAGCTGGCCAGCTTGAGCCAGCTGCAGTAAAGTATCGAACAGCGCCACGAGGAAGCGTACCGCCAGTTGCAAACTGTGCGCATCATGGGGCCGCGTCCAATGCGCGAAGCTGCCAGACATCTAATGGCACAGGTCGCCTACGTCCGCAACGCTGCTGCGGGTCGCATTCGCTCCGCGCAGGGTAATCGAAAGCACGACGCCCAAATGATTTGGAGTGACGCGGCGCGCGAGTTGAATATCGCGCTGGAGAAGTACCTTGAGGTCGCTGCGGACAGTCTCGACAAGGCCTGAAGAACGTCGGCCTTGCTCTACAGACCCGCTCCACCGCTGCCGAATGCCGCCCCGTTGCCTTGCCTTGCCTAGACATGGCATCGACTCACCGTTTGTTGGCGCATGGGCTGGCGGCCCGTTCAGGCAGAGGACCTCCGAGGCCGTGCCCATGCCGCACCTGCCGTGGTCCAGACGGCGGATCACGCTGAGCGCATGCTCTTGTCGAACGGGCATACTCAGCTCATAGGCGCGAGGGCCTTAAACCCGCACTTGAGCGAGGCGATGCAATGGCCATGACGGCAGCAACAAGCACCGGTAGTGACATCGTTGTATCGGTACTGACGGCCGTCGTCGCCTCCCTCCTCGGGGCCGCCGGCTTGTGGTTTCAGGAGTGGCGCATGCGGCGTCGTTCCGAGGCTAGGCGTCGACACGAACTAGAAGAAGCCCAGGCCTATCTTGCATTCATGTCTCAGTGGTTCAGCACCCATGCGACGGTGGCTCCAGGCGTGGATATCGCCCGTAAGAGGCTCTGGGCATCCGAGCTCTTGGACCGACAGCTACGTGAACTCCATGTATCGCTCAGCGAAGTACAACAGCCGAGGCGCACATCCTTCTGGGCCAGGATCAGAAAGCTACTGCTGCTCTACCGATTGCACTCCATCACAGGGTCACTCGTTCGACTGTTGTTCTACATCATTCTGATCATTGTCTGTAGCGTCACCCCGGGCCTCCTAGTTGACGAGCGCATCGCCTGGGGCGACAGAATCAGTGCGTCGCTGCTGCTTATCCTGGTGGGTTTCGGGCTGCTCTTTGGTCTGGGGCGCCTTGTCGCTCGGCTATCACCTGAGGCTGATGGATTGCGCCTAGGGCAGGAGCATTCGGGCATTGAGAATGCGGAAGACACCACGGAATGATGCCCTACGACCTAGGGTTGGTCCACGGCGAGCGGAGCACAGGCGCAGGCAGTAAGCGCTCTGATCGAGCCTCGCGGCCTATTTGTGGACCAGTGCCTCCCGTGGGCGCACCACCGCTGCTCTGACCAGCAGAGACGCGGGAGGTACACGGGGCCTCCGGAGCCGTGTGCGCAGGTTCGAATCCTGCCGGGGGCACCTTGCACTAGGTGCCCAAAGACCCCGCCATCAGCGCTTTCGCTGAGAACGGGGTCTTCGCGTATGTGCAGCCAACTGCCGTGCTGTGCAGCCGTATGACAGCCTCTGCGGCCTATTCGCGGCCCAGCCCCCGCCAGAACCTCGCAGGTCAGCCCCGGCAACGCGAAGGCCCCCGGGATTCACCCAGGGGCCTCGGACCACGCCGGCGCCGCTCTCACTCGTACTCGCGCAGCAGCTCCTCGATGCGGCGGTTGCCCACCTCCTGCCGACCATCCAGGCACTTCGCGTACCGGCCCAGGAGGACCTCCACGCTGTTGCCCGCCCGGGCGGCGACCTCAGTCGGGTCCACACCGGCGTTGAGCCACGTGGAGAGGGCCGAGTGCCTCAGGTCGTACGGACGTCGCGCCAGTGGCGAAGCGACCGCGGCCGGCGGCAGAGCGATGCACCGCGCTTCCTGCCAGGCCCGGTAGTAGGTGGACGACGACACCACTCCACCACGCTCGCTGTAGAAGAGCCGCCCGTCCTCGGCGGTCCCGAAGGTGTCGATGTGGTCCCGGAGCACGGCAACGAGCTGCGGCGGAATCGGCACCCGGCGGTCGTCGGCTCTCGCCCGAATCGGTCCACTGCTTGCCGACGCCGGGCCGTGACCGGTGCAGCAACGCCTCACCCCACCCAGCGGAGCGTGAGGTCCGGGAGCGCCAGGCCCACGGTTTCGGCCGGCCGGAAGCCCCCTAATTACATGCATGCGAAGAGCCCGACCAGGCGCCTGCCATGAGCCCTCCGATAGCCGCCGACACCGGAGACCCGCGCAGGGGAGGGAACGCGGCTTCAAGTCGGTCGGTTCACTGGCTGCAGCGGACTTATGCACCGACTCTTTTGCTGACCCCTGCCGGATGTGCCCCCCTTTCACGCTGCATCCATGGACACCGCCGATTAGACCTGCGCCGCAAAAGTCCTCGGGCAGCAGTTTATCCGCCCCCGAGGACCGCGGTTTACCTCTTCTCGATCCTGATTTCCGTAAGGTCCCAACGGCATTCGAGAACGGACTTGCGCATTGTGCCGCCACTTTGCGAGAACCATACGCTCGTGCGATCCCGCTCGAAGTCACAAATGGACACAGTGCGCCATTGCCCACTACCGGTGCATTCTGCCCAGCCGCCCGTGTCGCCGACGTTGGTCCTGCAGCTAAGAGCCTGGGCGCTAGATTCGCCGGCAACTGCCACTGGAGAAACAAGACCAAGGGCCACTGCAGCCACACATCCGACGGCAGCGATACTCTGCTTTAGCTTCATCACCGATTCCTTTTCAGGTGGTTTCCTTTAGGTGACGCGTGCAGGCATGACCTACATACGACTTCCTTACCCGGCTCATTCTGTAAGCAATGATCAAGCAGGCACAAGCCGCTATCAGCCAATGTATTCGAACCTGTTGGCGAACCATAAATCGCCCTGAAGCTGACATTGGGGGCAGTCGGTGGCGGTCCACCCCGTGCAGTCAAGTGGGAGGAAACTCCTGTAACGCTCACAAATCAGACACTCAGGCAATCGCCAACATGATTTTCTTGCCACTGTCGGGCCAAATTACATAAGTCAAAGGTATGGCCGATTCAGTCGCACGAAGAACCCGGTCTCTGATGATCGATTTTTAGCCGAGTATGACCAGAGCTGAACTCCTGCCCGTGAGTGCCACAGACGCGAAAGGGCTGATCCCTCGCTTTCGTTCCCGACGAACCCTGACGACAGCAACAGCAGCGAGCTGTACGACGCCGAGGCTTGTAGACAGGGCGGGGTCGGCGGCGGAGGGCTCCCCTGCGCTCGTTCGCTCGGACTGCTGTGGCGGTACTTGGTGAGACCCGGGGGACCATGAGAGTCCTGAACTCGCACATGAACGAAGCAATGAATGGCCATGACGGCCGCATCAAGCACCGGTAGCGACATCATTGTTTCGGTACTGACGGCTGCTTCCCTCCTCGGGGCCGCCGGCGTGTGGTTTCAGAAGTGGCGCACTCGGCGTCGTTCCGAGACTAGGCGTCGACACGTACTAGAAGAAGTCAGGCCTATCTTGCATACGCGCCTCAGCGGTTCAGCACGTACGAGACAGTTGCTCCAGGCGTGAATATCACCCTTAGGAGACTCTAAGCATCCGAGCGCTTAGACCGACAGCTGCGTGCACTCCATGCATCGCTCAGTGAAGTACCGAAGCCGAGGCGCACACCCTTCTGGTCCAGAATCAGGGGAGTACTGCTGCTGTACCGATTGCGCTTTATTTTGGGGTCACTCGTTCGACTGTTGTTCTACGGCGTCCTGATCTGTAGTGTCACCCCGAGCCTCCTACTCAACGAGCACTTGCCCTGAGTCGACAGAATCGGTGCGGCGGTGCTGATCCTGGTGGGCTTCGAGGTGCTCTTCCGTCTGGAGCGTCTTGTCACTCGGCTATCCCCTGAGGCGTAGGGATTGCGCGTGTGGCAGGAGCATGCGGGCTGGGATGATCAGCAGGGCATCACGGGATGATGTCGTTCTAACTTAGGTTGGTTCGATCCCGGGCGAGCGAAGAATATGCGCAGGCGGTGAGTCCTCTGTGGCTTACTGGTGGGCTAGTGCCTCCATGGGCTCACCCACTGCTCGCACCATCAAGTACTGGTAGGGCTCAAGGTCCGTCCAAAGCCGTGTGCGCGGGTTCGCGTTCTCCGGGCGACTGCGCAGGAATTTCCGGAAGACCCTCTCATCAGTGTTTGCGGCGAGGGGTCTTCTCGTATGTGCAGCCGTCTGCAGTGCCGTACACGACGCACGTACCGCTGGCTGCGGGACCGCAGGCACCGGGGCCGCCGCTGCTGAGGATGGCAACGCTCCTCCGGGGCACTCTCGCTTGTGGTCTTCCGCTGCCACCGCGCAAGCGAAGCCTTGGTCGCCCCCTCCGAGATCCGCTGTGTCGGCACCGCCGGCGATCCGAACTGAGCGCACGCGGCTGGCAGGTTGTGGGCGGCTGGAGGGGTGGGGGCGTGCGCCGGCCCCGGCTCAGCCTTGCGGGGGTTTGAGGCTGGCCGGGGCCGGGTCTGGGGCCGTCCGGGGGATTGGCGGCGCCCAGCTTGGGTGGGTGGGCCGGTGCGGTGTGGGCAACCGGGCCACCCAGGTGTGGGGGTAGCAGGCTCCGCGGGACCGGTGGGGCGCGTCGCCGTTCGTGGGGGATCGTGGGGGGAGATGCACCGTGTGAGGTGCCGCCGGTGTTACAGGTGCCGCAGGTGCCGCAGTTGCCGTCGGGGCTGCCTGTGGCGAGTGATCAGGAGGTTGTGGGCGGCTGGTGGCGGTTCCGGGCTGCCACGGGGCGGCTTGGCCGTCGGCCCTGGCGGCGGTTACCGGGAGGTTGAGCACTCCCACTGGTCCGCGGTGTCGTCCGGCATCGACCAGATCGCTATCTCGCAGCCGCAGTTGCAGTTCGCCGTGGGTCTTCTCGTGGTGTCGAGCTGCTGTGCGGCGGTCGTCGTGGTCGTCATAGTTCTGCCTTTTCGGTCGTGGTCGTGGTCGTGGTCGTGGTGGTGATTGGTCGTGCCTTCGGCCGCGGGTCCGGCCAGGGCCCTTCCCCTAGGGCCTGGACCCCCGGGTGTGGTGGTCAGGTGACTCTGCGGCGCGTACGTCGTCCCGGGCGGGGTCAGGCCTTCGCGTACGGGGAAGGGGGCTGGGGGCCCGTGCCTTCTCGGGCTGCTGTCCATTTGTCGTGGAGCCACATCTGGGTCGCGCGGCGGTTCGCCGAGCCGTCCCAGCGGATGTCCCGTTCGTAGGTGATGACTTCGCCGTTGCCGTCGACGATCACCCAGGTGTAGAGGCCGTTGTCGTGGTGGGTCTTGACCTTGGCGCCGGCGATCGTGTGGACCGCGCCCGCCTTGTCGCGCACCTCTTCGTCGTGGCGGTCCACCCACTGGACCGACAGGCCGTCCGCGTGGTCGGGGACGAACTCGCGCAGCCAGTCGAAGGCCGTCTCCTCGGCCTTGTCGTCGGCCGGTACGGGGGTCTTGGCGCCCGCCACCGTCATCCGGGTGTAGCCGTACAGGGTGCCCTCGGCGTCGACGACGGTGGTGATGTGCTCGCCGCCCAGGTCGCGGGTGGTGTCCTGTTCGTAGCGGACCACGGTCACCGGGCGGTCCTCGTGGTGTTCGTCGCGGATCTGGGACGGGTGCCAGCCCTCGGGAATCGCCAGGCCCGCCTCGGCCAGTGCGTCCTTGGACTGCTTCGTCGCTGCCTCGGCCCGGTCGCTGCCCTTGGCTACCGGCTTCACGTTCTTCTCCTTGGGTGCGGTGTCGTACGTCGCGGTGGGCGCGGCGGAGGCCGTGCCCGGGTCGCCGTCGTCGGCGGTGACGAGTACCGCCGTGCCGAGCACGCAGGCTCCGCCGAGGGCCAGAGCCGTGGTGAGGATGCCGTATCGCATGGTGGATCGGTTCCCTTCCTTGTGGTGCGGGTTCGGGCGGGGCGGGTCAGCGGCGCACGCGGTGGCCGAGGGCGGCCAGTACCGCGCCCGTCCCGAGCACGCCGGCGATCACCGCGAAGACGGTGGCGTGGTCGCCCGCCGCCGTAGCGAGCTGCGGGCCGACGCTGGCGCCGATGAACAGCGCGAACGTGTAGAGGGCGACCGCCGCGCCGCGCGCCGGGCCGGCCTGTGAGCCGATGGCCTCCACGAGCGCCGGCGCCGTGACCGCGATGCCGAAGACGAAGACGAACAGCAGGGCGGCCAGCAGTACGGCGTCGAGGTCGCCCCCGCGCGAGAGCAGCGCCGATCCCGCGCTCACCGCGGCGGCCAGCAGCAGGGCTCCGACGACCCGGCTCACAGCGGGCAGCCGTACGAGGAAGGGTGTCACCAGCGGTACGAGCACCATGGCCGGCAGCGAACTGGCGCGCAGCAGGAGCATCGCGTCCGGGTCGCCCGCCAGGCCGGCGGGTCCGGCCACCTGAAGGCCCGTGTAGACGGCGACGAAGCCGCACAGGAGCGTGAGCGTCGCCAGCAGGAGCAGGACCAGGGACGGCTTGGTGAGCAGCCTGCCCATGGCCCGGTAGGCGTCGAGGGACGAGGTGTTGGCGGCGGCGCGGTCGGGGTCCAGAACGCCGCGCAGCAGCAGCGCGCCGCCGATCATGCCGGCCGCGCAGATCAGGAAGACCGCACGCCAGCCGAGGGCGTCGGCCACGGACTGCGAGAACACCTGGCCCAGTACGCCCGCGGAGAGGAACGAGCTGGTCAGCCACGTCATGGCGGCCACCCGCCGGGTGGGCTCGATGCGCTCGGCGATGTACGCGAAGGCGGGCGGCGCGAAGGTGGCCGCGCTCAGGCCCTGTACGACGCGGACGGCGCAGCCGACGGCCAGGTTGGGCGCGGCGGCGACGGCGGCCGTGGTGAGCGCGGTCAGCAACAGGCCGAGGACGATCAGCCTGCGGCGTCCGAAGCGGTCGGACAGCGGGCCCCAGACGAGGAATCCGGCGGCGTACCCGAAACCGAAGGCGGTCGTGGTCCAGCCCGCGGCGGCCGCGGTCGTGGACCAGGAGTCGGCGAGCAGGCCGAGCACCGGGAGCACGGTGTAGAGCTGGCCGACGATCAGGACGCCCACCGCGCACAGGGCCGGCACGGTCCTGCTGAAGGAGGCGGTCGCGGGTACGGCCCCGGGCGCGGTCTCGGATCGGGGCGAGGGCATGGCCCTGGCCGGCTTGGTCTCACGCAGCGGCGTCGCCGCCGGCGTGACGGTCGAGTCGGTGGTCATGGCGCACATAGAACCAACCAACCAGTTGGATGTCAACGGCGTCCCAACTATTCGGTTGGGTAATCTGGCCCCATGGCTAGAGACACAGCAGTGACGAAACAGAAGCTCCTGGGCGCGGCTCGCCAGGAGTTCGCCGCCCTGGGGGTGGCGGGGGCGCGGGTCGACCGCATCGCCGAACTCGCCGGGGTCAACAAGGAGCGGGTCTATGGCCACTTCGGCAGCAAGGAAGGGCTCTTCGCGGCCACGGTCGGCGCCGCCATGGACGAGCTCACGGTAGCGGTGGGCAAGCCGGGCGACGACGTGGCCCAGTGGGTCGGCTCGGTGTACGACTTCCACCGCGAGCGGCCGGAACTGCTGCGCCTCCTCCTGTGGGAGGCCCTGCACCAGCGGGAGCCGGCGATCGCCGGCGAGGAGGACCGTACGCGGGCCTACGCCCTGAAGGTGGACGCACTGGCCGAGCGCCTGGGCATCGCCCCGGGACCGGAGGCCGCGGCGATGCTGCTGTCGCTCATCGGCCTGGCCGCGTGGCCCAGCGCCGTACCGCAGCTTTCGCGCCTCATCGTCGGCTCGCAGGTGGAGCCCGAGGACATGGGGGCGGTCGTCCGGGCGAGCGTGGTGGAACTCGCCGGGCGCGTGGCGGCCGGGCGGGTGCAGCACGCGAACGGCTGACGGATGGAGGACGGATTACGCCGCGCTTCGCATCCCGAACCCGGTGAACGACCGGCGAACTTCCTAGCATTCGCAAAGTCTGTGGCGTGGGTCACCCTGGAGGAGGTTGTCAACCAACTAGATGTTTGGCAGTGTTCAACCTGTCGCGGGGCTGAAGGAATGGCCTCGCGGCGGGGGAACGCGTAGACATATCGCCGGGGGGAAATATGTATTTCATGTGTGCTGAGTGTTGCCGACACCGACGTAATGGCGCGTTGATTCACCGCCCGCCGAGGCCATAGACCGCTCTGGTCGCCCTGGGCCTTCCGGTCACAGACCGCCGGTGTCCCCTGAAATCGTACACATCATCTCTCTCCGGCACGAACTCGCCGTTCAGTAATCGGAATTCAGGCTTCCGATTCGACGCGGGTCCGTCGAGACGCACAAGCCGCCGCACCTGCGGGCCCGTTGACGCGCCCGCCTTCCGCGCGGCTCCTCTGCACCGTTCCTCGGCTTCTCACACCCTCATGCGCCGGCTGTGCCGTGCCGCAAGGCGTCCGCACGGCCTGAATCACCCGAATCCTTCGGAGGAACCATGTCCGAGCACCTTCTGAAAAGCGTCTGCCTCGTCGGGGACCGCTTCAGCTCCTTCGCCAAGCACGAGGCGGTGCGCACCGTCAGCGGCTTCGTCTCCGCCGTGACGTCCGGTGTGTACGACGAACTCGACACCCCGCTCCTGCTCTGGGAGGGGCAGGGCGTCAACGACTTCGACCGCGAGTACGTCCGCGCCGCACTCGAGAGAGCCGGCCTCTCGCGCAAGATCCTCACCCAGCCGAACAACCCCGTCGTCGTCCCGCGCGCGGAGGCGCACAAGAACCGCGAGCCGAACGTCCTGCTCGCGGGCCTCCAGCAGCAGGGCGAGGACACGTACCGGGCGACGCTGCGGCTGCACTCCGACAACGAGCTGCTGCTCGACCACCAGACCGGCGAGCACGTCCAGGGCATGGTCGCCATCGAGGCGTTCCGGCAGATGTTCATCGCGTTCTGCGAGAAGTTCGTCGCCGCCCAGTGGCCGGAGCTGCGCCACTACTACATATGGCACGGCATGGACATCAGCTTCGACAGCTTCCTGTTCCCGCTGGACGCCGACATCACCTGCACGGTGGCCGAGTCCGACACCTCCGACCCGGCGCGCCTGAAGTTCACCGTTGACCTGGAGCTGCACCAGGCGGGCAACCGCGCTGCGCGCGCCCGCATCAGGTTCACCGCGTACGACGCCGACCGTCTCGGGCCCAAGGAGCACCGCCTGGCGGCCGACGCGGTGGCGAACGTCCTGAACGGCGCGGCTCCCGAGCCGGCCGCCGCCCGCACGGCCTGACCGTACGGCCCGCCCGCACGGCCTGACCGTACGGCCCGACCGTACGGCCGAGCGCCGCCGCGCAACCGTACGGCGCCGCCGCGGCGCGACCGCACGGCACGACCCGCGAGACAACGGAGAATCACCATGAGTTCGACCACCCTCACGAGGACCGAGGAGCAGCGCACCGCCCCCGCGCACAGCCGCAGCGGCCTGCTCCTGCTCACCGTGGTGCTGCTGGCCGGTGTCACCGCCTGGCTGACGCTCATCGCCGTCAACAACATCACCGACTTCGGCACCAACAAGGCACTGCTCCAGGCCACCATGAACATGCAGGCCCTGATCGACGACCCGGTCCGCGGCAACGGCCTGGAGGGGCGCGCCCTGCCCAACAGCCTCGCCGCCCCGGCGCTCGTCGCCGTCATCGTCTACCAGCTCGGCACGGTCGCCCTGATGTGGCGGGCCGTCGCCACCGGCGTACGAGCGCTGCGCAGCCCGTCGTCGGGCCTGTTCACGTACGTACGCCAGGTCAACCACTCCCTGGTGCCGTTCCTGCTCCTCTTCGCCGGCTTCCTCATCAGCGGCCTGTACTTCGGCTACTGGCTGCACCTCGGCCCCGTGCAGCAGGTGCACTTCACCCTGCTCATCGTCGGGACCCTGATCGCGCTGCTCACCAACCTGGCGCCCGTCGCCTCGCGCGCCCTTGAGCAGGAGGAAGCGCGATGACCGCCCTGATCAGCACGGGTGCCTGGGTGCCCGAGCGGGTGGTGAGCAACGCGGAGACCGTCGCGCTGACCGGCGGCCCGAGCGAGTGGATCACCCGCAAGACGGGGGTCGTCGAGCGCCGGTGGGCCGACGACGGGACGACCACCGCGGACGCCGCCGTCGCCGCCGCGCGGCAGGCGATCGAGCGGGCCGGCATCGAGCCGGAGCAGCTCGGCCTCATCGTGCTGGCGACCTCGACGCCCGACCGGCCCCAGCCGCCCACCGCGACCGCCGTGCAGGCGGCGCTCGGTGCGACCGGAGCGGCCGCGCTGGACGTCAACGGCGTGTGCACGGGGTTCCTCTTCGCCCTGGCGACCGCGCGCGGCATGCTCGCCACCGGTGACGCGGGCGGCTACGCCCTGGTCGTCGGGGCCGACATCTACTCGCGCATCCTGGACCGCACGGACCACCGCACGGTGGTCCTGTTCGGCGACGGAGCCGGCGCGGTGGTCATCGGCCCCGAGCGGGACGGCGGGCGCGGCTCGATCCTCGCCACGCAGCTGCGAAGCCACGGACACCTGGGGCAGCTGATCCACATGGAGCACGGCGACGCGTTCCGGATGGACGGCGGCGGAGTACGCGACTTCGTGCTCTCCGAAGTGCCTCTCGCGGTCAAGGGGTTCCTGGCCGACCACGGGGTCGACGGGCGTCAGGTGCGGCACCTGGTGGCGCACCAGGCGAACGGCGTGATGCTCGACGCCCTCGTGCCGTCGCTGGAACTCGCCGGTGACGTCACGGTGCACCGCACCATCGACCGGTACGGCAACACGGCGTCGGCGTCCGTGCCGATCACGCTGGACCACGCACTGCGCCACGAGGCGATCCCGGAGGGCGAGTTGGTGCTGCTGCTCGCCTTCGGCGGGGGCATGGCCACCGGCGCGGCGCTGATGCGGCGCTGACGCGGGGCCGGGCACCACCACGACGGGACCGTTTCGAGTGAAAGCAGCGACACAATGAATGCTCACCGCTCTTTCGGAGAAAGGCGTGCAGCCGTTCTCCGAAGGTTTGACGACGAAATGCGGACAGGCGGGGAACGCTTTCTCGGACTACGCGGTGACGCCGGTTTACCCCGGGGTTCCGGATCGCGGCCGCACCCCCGTGCCGTGCCGCGGTCCGGGCCCGGGACCGCCCGACAGCAAACGTTGCAATAGTGAATCTATCCATGCGAAAGGAGAGTGCGGCGATGCCCACTCCTCCATACCTGGTCGTCGCCGACGTGGACGAGACCCTCATCGACTGCAAGAGCATGTTCGAGTTCCTTCGGTTCCAGTTGGTGGCCGAACACGGCCCGTACGGCGCCACCGAGTACGCCCGGATCCGGGCCGACCTCCAGCGGCAGGCGGACGAGGGCGTGCCGCGCGAGGAGATCAACCGCCAGTACTACGCCCACTTCACCGGCGACCGGGTGGAGGAGATCCACGAGCTGGGAGCCCGCTGGTACGCCGAGCGGAACGCGGCGGGGCTCTACATCGAGAGCACCCGTGAGGCCCTGCGCGCACACCGCGCCGAGGGTGCGGAGATCGTTCTCGTCTCCGGCTCGTTCGACGCCGTGCTCGCGCCCGTGGTGGCGGAGGTCGGCGCCCATCACCTGCTGTGCACCCGGCCCGTGGTGCGCGACGGCCGGTACACGGGCGAGGTCGAGAAGCCCATGATCGGGGAGGCGAAGGCGGCCGCCGTGCGGGAGCTGCTGGAGGCCCGCCCGTGGATCGACCCGGCGGACTGCTACGGGTACGGGGACCACGCGTCCGACCTGCCGATGCTCGACTGCGTGGGGCACCCGGTGGCCGTCGGCGGCGATCCCGCGATGCTCGCCTACGTCAACAGGCGGCGTACGGCCGAACTCCGCAGCGTGTGAGGCCCTGCCCCGCAGGGGCCGCCCGGTCGTCGGCGGGCGGGCGGCCCCGGCGGAGTTCCCGCCGCGACGGGCAGGACGGAGCGGGGTGTGCGGACGTCAGGCCGTGTACGTGAACGGCCTCCCGGTGTCACGCCGTGGACGGGACCGGCGTCACGGTGCCAGCTGTGGACGCGACCGGCCTCGCGGCGTCACCCCGTGGACGGGACCGGCTCCCGGACGGCGGACCGCTGACGTGTCCCGTGGACCTCACGCGGTGAGGGTGGCCGGGTCGCTCACACCGGGCGCGCCCGTCTCCACGTGTCCGGCGAAGCGGCGCAGGAAGGAGGCGTTCGTGTCGGAGACCACCGTCACGTCGTACCAGCGCTTGGTGGCGCGCAGGTCCGCCGTGTGCGTGACGGTGGCCCCGGCGCGCACCGCGAACGTCTGCGGCTGGCCGCCGTAGGCGTTGGTGACGGTGAGGTGGGCGGTCGTGGTGCCCGGGTTGGTGAGGGTGAGGTCCAGGTTGCCGGTGGTGGCGTTGTGGCGGGCCGTGACCTCGGGACAGACGGTGGTGGCCGGGCTCCGGAAGGTCCGCAGGAAGCCGTTCGGTCCGTGGACCGTGAGGTGGTGCGTGCCCTTGGAGTACGCCGAGTTCCACGTGTCGGAGATCTTCTTCCCGGCCTCGGCGGTGTACGTCCACGGGGCGTCGGTGCGGTTCGCCGACGTGACGTAGAAGTGCGCGCCCGCCGCCGCTCCCGGGCTGAAGGTCAGGGCGATCCGGCCGTCGCCGGTGTTGACCGCGCCGTCGACGTAGGGCGCGTACGGCAGTGGGCGGGCCGGGCGCGCGCCGGGCTCCTGCCTGGGCATGCTGCCGACGGCCGGCGGGGTCGGCCGGTAGTCGGGGTGGCGCTCGTGGTCCGGCGGTTCGTACGCGGCGGTGCCGGGCAGTTCGGCGGGCTGCGCGTCCGGGGCGGCGAAGTCGAACGCCGAGGTCAGGTCGCCGCAGATGGCCCGCCGCCAGGGCGAGATGTTCGGTTCGTGCACGCCGAAGCGGCGTTCCATGAAGCGGATGATGGAGGTGTGGTCGAAGACCTCGGAGCAGACGTAACCGCCCTTGCTCCACGGGGAGACGACGAGCATGGGGACGCGCGGGCCGAGGCCGTAGTTGCCCGCCGCGTACGAAGTGCCGCCCGCGTACCGCTCGGTCGAGGTGTCGACGGTGGAGCGGCCCTGCGCGGCGGAGGCCGGCGGGTACGGCGGCACGATGTGGTCGAAGAAGCCGTCGTTCTCGTCGTACGTGATGAACAGCGCCGTACGGCTCCACACCTCGGGGTTGGACGTGAGCGCGTCCAGCACCTGCGCGATGTACCAGGCGCCGTAGTTCGAGGGGAAGTTGGAGTGCTCCGTGAAGGCTTCCGGGGCGGCGATCCAGGAGATCTTCGGGAGGTTGCCGGCCTGGACGTCGGCCTTGAGGTCGTCGAAGTAGCCGTCGCCGTTCTTGACGCTGGTGCCGGTGCGGGCCTTGTCGTACAGCGGGTCGCCGGGCTTGGCGTTGCGGTACTGGTTGAAGTACAGGAGCGAGTTGTCGCCGTAGTTGCCCCGGTAGGCGTCGCTGATCCAGCCCCAGTGGCCGGCGGCGTCCAGACCGTCACCGGTGTCCTGGTAGATCTTCCACGAGACCCCGGCCTTCTCCAGCCGCTCGGGGTACGTCGTCCAGCCGTATCCCGTCTCCTCGTTGCCCAGGACCGGGCCGCCGCCGGTGCCGTCGTTCCCGGTGTGGCCCGTCCACATGTAGTAGCGGTTCGGGTCGGTGGCTCCGATGAACGAGCAGTGGTACGCGTCGCAGACGGTGAACTTGTCGGCGAGCGCGTAGTGGAAGGGGATGTCCTCCCGGGTCAGGTACGCCATCGTCGTCGGCGTCTTCGCGGGCACCCACTGGTCGTACTTGCCGTTGTTCAGCGCCTTGTGGCCGCCCGCCCAGTCGTGGTTGAGGCCCTGGAGGAACTGCATGCCCAGGTCGTCGGCCGTGGGGTGGAACGGCAGCGTCACCTTCTTGCTGCCGTCCGCCTGGTGCCAGACCGACTTGCCGCTCGGCAGCGTCACCGGGCGCGGGTCCCCGAAGCCCCGTACCCCCTTCAACGCACCGAAGTAGTGGTCGAAGGAACGATTCTCCTGCATCAGTACGACGATGTGGTCGACGTCCTGGATGGTGCCGGAGACGCGGCCCGCCGGGATCGCGGCGGCGCGGTCGATGCTGCTCGACAGCGCGGCGAAGCCCGCGGTCGCGCCGGCTATCTGGAGGAAGCGGCGCCTATTGATTTCTGGCATGGGTGTGGGGCCTCTTGGGGTGTGAGGAGACGGAAGCGAACAGAATGTTCCAAGAGGACTCAACGGAAGGGAAGGGGTGGGGAAGCGGCGATGGCCTCACCGTGAAAAGTCGCCGTACGGGCCGCCAACGGCGTTACGGCGGCGCGCGGGTGGGCTCGGGCGGCACTCCGCCCCCGGCCGGCGGGCCTCCGGGCCGGACGGCACCGAGTCGGACAGCACCGGGTCGGCACCGGATCGGACCGCCACTTCCCCGGGGGTCAGGCCGACGTACGCTTCCTCGGGGCCGCCTTCTTGGCGGTGGTCTTCTTCGCCGCCGTCTGCGCCTGCTTCTGCCCGGCCGCCTGCTTCTCCCCCGCCGCCTGCCTGCCGGACGCCGACGCCGACTTCTTCCCGCCGCTCGTCGCCCCGGCCGCCGGTGTCGTCTTCTTCGCCGCGGTCTGCTTCTTCGCCGCCGGCTTCTTCTTCGCGCCCGCCGGGGACGCCGCCCCGCCCTTCTCCTTGCCCCGTGCCATCTGCGTGACC
Organism: Streptomyces sp. NPDC054887; assembly: GCF_053610585.1. Taxonomy (NCBI): domain Bacteria; kingdom Bacillati; phylum Actinomycetota; class Actinomycetes; order Kitasatosporales; family Streptomycetaceae; genus Streptomyces; species Streptomyces sp. NPDC054887. Next base: position 104,697 of record NZ_JBSGYQ010000013.1, read on the forward strand.
TCGGCGACCTCTTCGCCCTCGTCCCCGGCGCCGCCCTCGCCGCGCGACTCCTTCGCCGCCCGCACGCTCTTCTCCAGCGCGGCCATCAGGTCGATGACCTGGCCGCCGCCCGCCGCCGGCGCGGCTTCGGCGGGGAGTTCGCCGCCGGACGCCTTGGCGGCGATCATCACCTCGACCGCCTCGCGGTAGTCGTCGTGGAGGGTGTCGAGGTCGACCTCGCCCAGCGTGTTCATCAGCGCGTCCGCCAGATCGAGTTCGGCGTCCCGCACCGTCACCTTGGTCTCCGGTGCCACGCCCTCGGGCGCGCGCACCTCGTCGGGCCACAGCAGCCCGTGCATCACGATGGCGTCGTCCACCACGCGGAGCATGCCGAGCCGCTCGCGGCCGCGCAGCGCGAACTTGGCGACGGCCACCTTGTCGCTGCGCTTGAGCGCCTCGCGCAGCAGGACGTACGGCTTGGCGGCGGGAGCGCCGCTGGCGGACAGGTAGTACGCCGAGTCCATCTGGAGGGGGTCGATCCGGGCCGCCGGCACGAAGGCGACGATCTCGATCGTCTTGGCCGTGGGCAGCGGGAGCGCGGCCAGGTCGTCGTCGGTGATCGGCATGATGCCGCCGCCCGGCTCCTCGTACCCCTTGCCGATCTCCGACGCCGGGATCTCCTCGCCGTCGAGTTCGCAGACCTTGCGGTAGCGGATCCGGCCGCCGTCGGCCGTGTGGATCTGGCGGAATGAGATCGAGTGGTGCTCGGTGGCGTTGACCAGCTTGATCGGGATGCTGACCAGACCGAAGGAGATGGCACCGTTCCAGATGGATCGCACGTTTCGCCCCCTTGAGACGCCTTTCACCATGGATACATGAGATTGTCATCGTATGTCGCCTATCACAGAGGTGGAGGGGCGGCGCCTGGCGCTCAGCAATCTGGACAAGGTCCTCTATCCCGCGACCGGGACCACCAAGGGCGAGGTGCTGCACTACTACGCCACGACCGCGGAAGCGTTCCTGCCGCACCTGCGCGACCGGCCCGTCTCGTTCCTGCGCTATCCGGACGGCCCCGGGGGACAGCTCTTCTTCACCAAGAATCCGCCGCAGGGTACGCCCGACTGGGTGCGCACGGTGGCGGTGTCCCGCACCGAGGGGCAGCTCGCGCGGCAGGTGATCGTCCAGGACCTGCCCACGCTGATGTGGGCGGCGAACCTGGTCGTGGAGTTCCATACGCCGCAGTGGCTGGCCCCGGAACCCGGCGTCGCCGACCGGCTGGTCCTCGACCTCGACCCCGGCCCGCCCGCGGGGGTGGCGGAGTGCTGCGTGGTCGGGCTGTGGCTGCGCGAGCGGCTCGCGCGGGACGGCATCGAGACCTTCGCGAAGACCTCGGGCTCCAAGGGGCTGCACCTGCTGGCCGCACTGGAGCCGACGCCGTCCGAGCGCGTCTCGGCGTACGCGAAGCAGCTCGCGCTGGAGGCGCAGGACGCGCTCGGGGAGCTGGTCGTGCACCGGATGACGCGGGCGCTGCGGCCGGGCAAGGTCTTCGTCGACTTCAGCCAGAACGCCGCCGCGAAGACGACGGCCACGCCGTACACCCTCCGGGCGAAGGCCGAGCCCACCGTGTCGGCGCCGGTGACGTGGGACGAGGTGGAGGACGGGCGCAAGCGCCCCCTGCGGCTCGTCTTCCGGGCGGCGGACATCGGCGTACGGCTGGAGCGGTACGGGGACCTGCTCGGCCCCCTGAACGATCCGGACCACTGCCATCCGCTGCCGAAGGCGTGAACGGCGTGGTGACGGTCGTACCGCCCGTGCAGGTCATGCGGCCGAGGACGGCCGCGGCGGTCCCGGCGGCGGACGCGCTGGCGGGCGGGGTGCAGTACAGCCTGAAGCTGGACGGGTTCCGGTGCGTGGCGTTCGCGCGGGGCGGCGGGAGCGGCGCCCGTGCCGTCCTCCAGTCCCGGTCCGGGCGGGACATGGCGCTCGACTTTCCGGACGTCGCCGCCGCGATCGGCGCGCTGCCGGCCGGTCTGGTGCTCGACGGGGAGGTGTGCGCCTGGGCGGACGGGGCGTTCGCCTTCACCCAGCTGATGCGCCCGCACGCCGCGCGGATCGCGGACGGGGTGGTGGTGGCGTACGTCGCCTTCGACGTACTGGCCGTGCCGGGGCGCGACGTGCGGGAGCTGCCGCTGGAGGAGCGGTGGGAGCTGCTGGGCGGCGCGCTGGCGAAGGCGGGCCCGCAGGTGCAGCGGGTGCTGGCGACGACCGACCGCGAGCAGGCGCTGGTCTGGTACGAGGCGCTGGTGGGCCAGGGGGTGGAGGGGCTGGTGTGCAAGGGCCTGGCTTCGCGCTACCGGCCCCGGGACGCCAAGTCGTGGGTGAAGGTGCGGCACGCGGACACGCGCGACGCGGCGGTCGTCGGCTACACGGGGACCGCGCGGGCGCCGCGGGCGCTGGTGCTGGTGCTGCCCGGCGACGCGGACCCGCTGCTGTCGAGGCCGCTGACCCCGACGGTGCGGGCCCAGGCGCGGGAAGCGCTGGCGGGCGCGGCGGACGAGGGCGAGGGGCGGATCGTGGCCGTCGGGCTCGGTGACGTGCCGTACCGGCGGGTGGGCGCGGGGCTGCTGGCCGAGGTCCGCCGGAACGCCGGCCGCCACGCCACCTCCACGGTGCTGCGGCTGCGGTACGACGACCGGTGAGCGGGGCCCGGCGTCGCGAACGGCGGGGTTGGTGCAGACTCGACAGCAGGGCAGTCACGGATCACGGCACGGAGGGGATCACCGAATGATCATCTTTGGCAGCAAGAGCTACCTGTACCAACTGGCGATACTCACGCTCGTCTGCGGGCGCTGCGGCAACCCGGCGGCGCACACGCTGAAGAAGCGCGTCAGCAAGTTCACGCTGTTCTTCGTGCCGCTGTTCGCGTTCTCGACGAAGTACGCGACCCAGTGCACCTTCTGCGGCGCCGAGCAGCAGATCGGCAAGGAGCAGGCGCACGAGCTGGAAGCCGCGCAGGCGCGGGGCGACGCCGGCCAGGGCCACGCCCCGGCGCCCGAGCCCGGCCGCAACCCGTACCAGCGCTGAGCCGCGGCGAGCGGCGCCGTACCGGTCCGTCCACACGAAGCGAAGAAGCGAGGGGAGCCTTGGGCCCGCACCGCCCCGTCCGCGCGGCACTGCTGCTCCTGACCGCCGCCGCGGTGCTCCCGGTGCTGGCGGCGCTGTCCGGCTGCGCCGACGCCGGGGAGCTGGAGAGCGCCGGCCCGACGCCCACGGCCGTCGGGCCCACCCGCCTGTGGCCCGAGCGGCCCGCCGCCACGGTCCCTCCGATGGACTACGGCGAGGGGGAGACGGAGACAGTGCGCGGGATCGAGGTGCCCGGCGACGACGTGCGGGCGGTGCGGCCCGTGACCGTCGTCCGGGCGGAGCAGGCCGCGGACCCGGACACGCTGAGCGGGCCCGACGGCAGGTACGAGCAGACGGTGGAGCGGCTGCGGGAGTGCGACGCGAAACCGAGGGCCTGCCCCGTGCTCAAGGCGTACTACCGGGATCTCACGGGTGACGGCAAGGACGAGATGATCATCGGCGTCTCGCTGCCGAAGGGGCAGCTCGTGGTGAGCTGCTACCTGGCCGAGAAGGGCCGGCTCATCCGGGTGATGGGCACCAGCGACGCGGTGATCGGCGTCTCGCTGGCGGGCCGCGACCTGATCATCCGGGCCCCCTCGAACCTGCCCGGGTACGAGTTCCGCACGGTCTGGTCCTGGGACGACCACCAGCACGCCATGCTCCCCACGAGCGACGAGATCCTGCGGGTGCACCAGGACGGCGGCGAGCCCCTGCCCTCCCACTCGCACACGGTTCCCCCGGCCCCCCGCCCCTCCCCCACGGCGAGCGCCACCGGGACCGGCGGTCCCCGGTGAGGCCCCGGCTGCCCGCCTGGACCGCGCGGCTCACCTGGAAGGCCGCGGCCTTCATCACCGTGATGTGCTGCGCGCTCGCGGCGCTCCTCGGCGCGCTCGTGCACGTCTCCGTCACGCACCAGACGCTCAACCAGGCCCGCGAGAAGGCGCTCGCCCGGCTGGAGGAGGCGACCCGGGCGTACGAGGCCGGCGATCCGCTGCCGCCGGACACCGGCATCGACCCGGAGGGGCTGCCGGCGTCGCTGCGCGACCTCGCGCTGTCCGGCCGGCACGGCACCGTGGTGAGCGAGCACGACGGCCGCCCCACCATGTGGGCGGCGGCTCCGGCCGACCGGCGCGCCATGGCCGCCGAGATCGACTACAGCCAGGGCGTCGGCACCATCATGGGCCTGGACCGGGCCATCGTCGGCTCGTCGCTGCTGGCCATCTCCGCGACGCTGCTCGTCGGCGTCTTCGCCGTCACCCGCGTGACGCGCCGGCTGCACCAGACGGCGGCGGTGGCGCGCCGGATCAGCGCCGGGGACCTCGACGCCCGGGTCAACGACCGGCGTACGAAAGCCGCTTCGACGCGCCAGGACGAGGTGGCCACGGTGGCCGGGGCGCTCGACGCGATGGCCTCCACGCTCCAGGGCAAGCTCCAGAGCGAGCAGCGGTTCACCGCGGACGTGGCCCACGAGCTGCGCACGCCGCTGACCGGCCTGCACGCGGCGGCGGAGCTGCTGCCGCCCGGCCGGCCGACGCAGCTCGTGCAGGACCGGGTGCGGGCGATGCGGCTGCTGACCGAGGACCTGCTGGAGATCTCGCGGCTCGACACGGGCAGCGAGCAGATCAGCCCGGACGTGCACCGGATCGGCCCGCTCGCCGAGCGCGTGGCGCGCGGCCCGGCGCGCGAGACGGGGGCCCCGACGGAGGTCCGGATCGTACGGGACGCCTGGGTGGAGACCGACCGGCGGCGGCTCGAGCGGGTGCTGGGCAATCTCATCGGCAACGCCCACCAGCACGGGGGCGAGCCGGTCGTACTGACCGTGGACGGGCCGGTGGTGACGGTCCGCGATCACGGCGAGGGCTTCCCCGCGTACCTGGTGGAGCACGGCCCGCAGCGGTTCAGGACCGAGCCGCGCGCGGGCGGCAAGGGGCACGGTCTCGGCCTGACGATCGCCGTGGGGCAGGCGGAGGCCATCGGCGCGCGCCTCGCCTTCACCAACGCGCCGGGCGGCGGGGCGGTCGCGACGCTGACCCTGCCGGAGGTCCACCCCGACGGGGAAGGCGTGGGCGGCCCGGGCGCCGGTGCGCACACAGAGTGACGGATTGCGATCACTGGGTGGCGAAACTAGCGTGAACCGGGCGAGTCGAGGACCGGTTCGTCACGGACCGGAGCCCCCTCGCCGCCCTTCGCCGCGACGAAGGCCCCTCATCCGCCAGGAGCCAGCATGCCCCTGCTTCCCCGGTCCCCGTTCTCCCGGCTCGGCCTGTACGCCGCCGCCGGCGCCGTGGCCGCCCTCACCGCCGCGGGCCCCGCGCTCGCCGCTACGGATCCCCCGCGGCCCGCGTCCGAGCAGCCCGCGTCCGAGCGTTCCCACTTGTACAAGGGGCGGGTCATAGCCAAGTCCGGGCTCCTGCTGCGCGACAAGCCCACCCGTGCGAGCCGGGTCATCGGCAGCAAGCCCTACGGCGCGATCGTCCACATCTTCTGCAAGACGCGCGGCGGCAGCGTGCACGGCAACGACCGCTGGTACCTGCTCACCGACGGCACCTGGGCCTGGGGCTCGGCGCACTACATCGCGAACATCGGCGCCGTCCCGCGCTGGTGCTGACCGGCCGTCACCGGGCCCCGCACGCGCCCGGGGAGTCCGCCGCACGCCGGGCGGACTCCCCGGGCGTGCGCCCGTCGGGGAACTCCGCACGCGTGAGCCGACATATACGTACATACAGCCCGCCCGCTTGCTACGTTGCCTGACATGACCGCAACGACGGTGGACGCTCCCCCGCCCGAGGTACGCCTCCCCAGACGGCGCGGCGTGGAACTCTCGCTGCTCGTCGGCGCCGTCCTCATCGCCGTCCTGGGCTACATCGACGTGGGCCTGACCAAGAACGGCGCCGTCCCTCCCGGCGCCGCCGGCTACGGCGCGGGTCTCGGCGTCCTCGCGCTCCTCGCCCACCTCGCCGTCCGCTTCCGCGCCCCGTACGCCGACCCGCTGCTGCTGCCCATCGCGGTCCTGCTCAACGGCCTGGGCCTGGTACTGATCTTCCGCCTGGACCTGGAGACGCCGAAGGACCAGGCCGCGCCCACCCAGCTCGTCTGGTCGACCCTCGGCGTCGCGCTCTTCATCGGCGTCGTGATCCTCCTGCGGGACCACCGCCTCCTCCAGCGGTACGCCTACCTCTCGGTCGCCGCCGCCCTCGTCCTGATGATCGTGCCGATCTTCTTCCCCGCCGTGAACGGCGCGAAGATCTGGATCCGCGTCGGCGGCTTCTCCTTCCAGCCGGGCGAGTTCGCGAAGATCCTGCTCGCCGTCTTCTTCGCCGCCTACCTCGCGGGCAACCGCGACGCCCTCGCCTACACCGGCCGCAGGATCTGGAAGCTCCAGCTCCCCACCGGCCGCGTCCTCGGCCCGATCGTCGCGATCTGGCTGCTCAGCGTCGGCGTCCTGGTCCTGGAGCGCGACCTGGGCACCTCGCTGCTCTTCTTCGGGCTCTTCGTGATCCTGCTGTACGTCGCCACCGGGCGCACCGGTTGGATCGCCGTCGGCCTGCTCCTCGCGGCGGTCGGCGCGTTCGTCGTCGGCTCGCTCGAACCGCACGTCCACAGCCGCGTGCAGGACTGGCTGCACCCCTTCGCCTCCATCGACGCGGGCCGGGGCCCCGGTCAGCTCGCCCAGTCGCTCTTCGCGTTCGCGGCGGGCGGCATGCTGGGCGCGGGGCTCGGCGCGGGCGACTCCATCCTCATCGGCTTCGCCGCCAAGTCCGACTTCATCCTGGCGACGGCGGGCGAGGAACTGGGCCTGTCCGGGCTCACCGCGGTCTTCCTGCTGTACGCCCTGATCGTCGCCCGCGGCTACCGGGCGGGCCTCGCGCTGCGCGACCCGTTCGGGCGGCTGCTCGCGATCGGACTCGCCTCGATCCTCGCCCTCCAGGTGTTCGTCATCGCGGGCGGCGTCATGGGTCTGATCCCGCTGACCGGCATGGCGATGCCTTTCCTCGCGCAGGGCGGCTCGTCCGTCGTCACCAACTGGATCATCGTGGCGCTGCTGATCCGGGTCAGCGACTCGGCCCGCCGTCCACAGCCCGAGCACGTCGAGACCGGCGTCATCGCGCCCGTCGTGGAGGCCGACCAGTGATCCGCTACATCCGCCGGGCGGCCGGGTTCTGCCTGCTGCTGCTCGTCGCGCTGCTGCTGAACGCCGCCCGCATCCAGGTCTTCCAGGCCGAGGCCCTCGACGACAACCCCGCCAACCGCCGTACGACGATCGGCCGTTACGAGCAGAAGCGCGGCGACATCGTCGTCGACGGCAGGCCGGTCACCGGCTCACGGGACAGCGGCGAACAGCTCCGCTGGGAAAGGACCTACCTGCACGGGCCGTTGTACGCGCCCGTCACCGGCTACGCCTCCCAGACGTACGGCACGACCTTCGTCGAGAACGCCGAGGACGACATCCTGTCCGGCACCGACCCGATGCTCGCCCCGCTCCCCCTGTGGAACGAGATCACGCGCTCGCGCCAGCCCGGCGGCGACGCCGTCACCACCATCAGGGGCGCGGTCCAGCGGGCGGCGTACGAGGGGCTCGGCGGCCGCAAGGGCGCGGTGGCGGCGGTCGAGCCCTCGACGGGGAAGATCCTGGCCCTGGTCAGCAGCCCGTCGTACGACCCGGAGGAGCTGTCGGGCACCGGGAAGCGGGTCACGGACGCGTGGGCGCGGCTGAACGGCTCGCCGCGGCAGCCGATGCTCAACCGGGCCGTCCGCCAGACGTATCCGCCGGGGTCCACCTTCAAGATCGTGACGGCCGCGGCGGCGCTCGACACGGAGGTCGTGACGGACACCGGCGCTCCGACGAGGACGCCCGACCCGTACGTCCTGCCCGGCACCGGCACCACGCTGCCCAACGAGGCGCGCGGCTGCCGCAACGCGTCGCTGGAGTACGCGATCCGGGTCTCGTGCAACACGGTGATGGCGGAGCTGGGCGTACGGGTGGGGATGGCCGGGATGCTCGACACGGTGCAGAAGTTCGGCTTCAACGACGACGGGCTGAAGATCCCGTCCCGGGTGTCCCGCAGCCACTTCGACACCAGCATGACCGCCGACCAGCTCGCGCTCTCCTCCATCGGCCAGTACGACACCAGGGCGACGCCGCTCCAGATGGCGATGGTCGCGGCGGCGGTCGCCAACGGCGGCGAGCTCAAGTCCCCGTACCTGGTGGACCGGACGACGGACGCGGACGGCGACACGGTGTCGCGGAACAGCCAGAAGTCCCTGCACCAGGCGATGAACCCGGCCACCGCCACCCAGCTCCAGCAGATGATGGTCGACGTCGTGGAGAACGGCACCGGCACGAACGCCGCCATCCCGGGCGTCCGGGTCGGTGGCAAGACGGGCACCGCGCAGCACGGCGTGGACAACACGGGCACGCCGTACGCCTGGTTCATCTCCTGGGCGCACGAGCCCGGCGACGGTCAGCCGGCGGTCGCGGTGGCGGTCGTCGTGGAGGACGCGTCGGCGGACCGCGCCGACATCAGCGGCGGCGGCAGCGCGGCCCCGATCGCACGGGCGGTCATGCGGGCGGCGCTGCGGGACTGAGCGTGCGGCAGGGGCGTCGTCCCGTCCGGGCGGAGGCGGCGGCGGGGTCAGGACGCCCCGGCCTCGATCGCCGCGTCGATCTCGGCGACCCGGGCCGCGTCCTCCGCCTCGAAGCGCCGCTTGTCGAGTGCCTCCGCCAGCTCCTCGTCCTGGGTCATGAGGAGGTCGAGGTTGGAGTCGCCCATCTCGAAGACGCCCATGTCGAGGTACGCCTTCTGGAGGCGCGGCCCCCACAGGCCGATGTCCTTCACGCAGGGCACGATGCGGCTGAAGAGGAGTTTGCGGAAGAGGTGCAGGAACTCGGACTGCTCCGAGTAGTCCTGGGCCTCCTGGTGCGGGATGCCGAAGTTCTCCAGCACCTCGACGCCGCGCAGCCGGTCGCGCATCAGGTAGCAGCCCTCGATGACGAACTCCTCGCGCTCCCGCAGCTCCGCGTCGGACAGCTGCCCGTAGTAGTCGCGCAGCGCCATCCGCCCGAAGGCCACGTGCCGGGCCTCGTCCTGCATGACGTAGGCGAGGATCTGCTGGGGCAGCGGCTTGTCCGTGGTGTCGCGGATCATGCCGAACGCGGCGAGGGCCAGCCCTTCGATGAGGACCTGCATCCCGAGGTACGGCATGTCCCAGCGGGAGTCGCGCAGGGTGTCGCCCAGCAGGCTCTGGAGGCTGTCGTTGACCGGGTAGAGCATCCCGATCTTCTCGTGCAGGAAGCGGCTGTAGATCTCCGCGTGCCGGGCCTCGTCCATGGTCTGGGTGGCGGAGTACAGCTTCGCGTCGAGGTCCGGTACGGACTCCACTATCCGGGCCGCGCAGACCATCGCGCCCTGCTCGCCGTGCAGGAACTGGCTGAACTGCCAGGAGGAGTAGTGCCGGCGCAGGTCGCCCTTGTCCTTCTCGGTCATCTTCGCCCAGTGGCGGGTGCCGTAGAGGCTGAGCGCCTCGTCCGGGGTGCCGAGCGGGTCGTACGGATCGACCTCGGCGTCCCAGTCGATGCGGGTGGCGCCGTCCCACTGCTTGTCCTTGCCCTTCTGGTACAGCGCGAGGAGGCGGGCGCGCCCTTCGTCGTACTCCCAGCTGAAGCGCGCCGCGCCGGAGGCCGGCACCTGCCACTGGAGGTCCGAGGGGGCCTTGGTGTAGAGCTCGTGCGTCGACACTGACGCCTCCTGGTCGCAGATCCCTTGAGACACCGGACAGTTGGCAGCGTCACACGTTGGTAGACAGCGGGTCAACAAGTCGTGCGCAAGGGATTGACTGCCTTGCTGACACGCAGTCTCATAAGACGTGTCCGCCGGGCCGCGGCCGTCCGGGGACGATCCCCGTACGCCCGAACACCACTCGTGAGGTGCCCCCCGCCATGACGACAGTGACCGAACGCGACGTACTCAGGGACGCACTCGGCTTCCTCAAGGACCGTGAACAGGTCGCCGAGCGCCTCCTGGAGTCGTCCGCCAAGCACTCCTTCGACCCCGAGACGGAACTCGACTGGGCGGCCCCGATCGAAGAGGGCAAGTGGTTCTGGCCGCCCGAGCTCGTGTCGCTCTACGACACCCCGCTCTGGCGGAAGATGTCCGAGGAGCAGCGCATGGACCTCGCCCGCCACGAGGCCGCCTCGCTCGCGTCGCTCGGCATCTGGTTCGAGATCATCCTGATGCAATTGTTGGTCAGGCACATCTACGACAAGTCCGTGACCAGCAATCACGTGCGGTACGCGCTCACCGAGATAGCCGACGAGTGCCGCCACTCCATGATGTTCGCCAAGATGATCCAGAAGGGCGGCGCACCCGCGTACCCGGTGCCGCGCCTCTACCACAACCTGGCGCGCGTCCTGAAGACCGTGTCGACGACGCCGGGGTCCTTCGCGGCCACGCTGCTCGGTGAGGAGATCCTCGACTGGATGCAGCGGCTGACGTTCCCGGACGAGCGCGTGCAGACCCTCGTGCGCGGGGTGACCCGCATCCACGTGGTCGAGGAGGCGCGCCACGTGCGGTACGCCCGGGAGGAGCTGCGCCGCCAGATGGTGACCGCCCCGGCCTGGGAGCGCGAACTGACCCGGCTCAGCTGCGGCGAGGCGGCCCGCGTCTTCTCGACGTGCTTTGTCAACCCCCAGGTGTACGAGAACGTCGGCCTGGACCGCCGTGAGGCCGTCGCCCAGGTCAGGGCGAGCGGCCACCGCGCGGAGGTCATGCAGAACGGCGCGAAGCGGCTCACCGACTTCTTCGACGACATCGGCGTGCTCCAGGGCGTCGGCCGCAGGCTCTGGAAGAGCTCCGGACTCCTCGCGTAACGGGCCGGGCGCGGGGTTACGCTGCCGACATGACCCCGGCAGCGACCACCCCCGCGTACCGCAGGCTCAGCGTGCAGGAGCGCCGGGCCCAGCTCCTCGGCGCCGCCCTGTCCCTCTTCGCGCACCGGGCGCCCGAGGAGGTCTCGCTGGACGACGTGGCGGAGGCGGCCGGCGTCTCGCGACCGCTCGTGTACCGCTACTTTCCTGGCGGCAAGCAGCAGTTGTACGAGGCCGCGCTCGGCTCGGCCGCCGACGAACTGAAGCTGTGCTTCGCCGAACCGCAGACGGGGCCGCTCACCCGGCGGCTCAGCCGCGCCCTGGACCGCTATCTCGCGTTCGTCGACGAGCACGACGCCGGGTTCAGCGCGCTGCTCCAGGGCGGCAGCGTCGCCGAGACCTCCCGTACGACGGCCACCGTCGACGGGGTGCGGCGGGCCGCGGCCGAGCAGGTGCTGACGCACCTGGGCGTCGCGGGGACGGCCGGGCCCCGGCTGCGGATGATGGTGCGCACCTGGATATCGGCCGTCGAGGCGGCTTCCCTCATCTGGCTGGACGAGGACAAGCAGCCGCCGGCCGGCGAGCTGCGGGACTGGCTGGTCGACCACTTCGTCGCGCTGCTCACCGCGACGGCGGCGACGGACCCGCAGACGGCGGCACTGACGCGGGCGGCGCTGGCGACGGAGACGGCGGACGGCCCTGCCGGGGTGCTGGCCCGGCGGGTGATCCCGGTGATCGCGGAGGCGGCGCACCTGCTGTGACCGCCCGCCCTGCGAGACTGGCCGGGTGAGAAGCGAGAACACCCCCTTCGTGGGCGGCCCCCTGGACGGGCGGGTGCTGCCGGTCCTGGTCGGGCCGACCGGACACCCGCCGAAGTGGTACGAGGTGCCCGTGCCGGACGACGACGGCGGCCCGCCGACCGTGCACGCGTACCTGCGCGTGCCCGCCGGTTACAGCAAGCGGCTCGGGCTCCAGCGCGGCTGGAAGTACGAGTACGCTCCGGGCGGGCGGGAGCGCCAACGCCCCAGGTGGCCCTGGTCGAAACCGGACAGCACCCCATAAGATCGGCGGTTGTGCCGAACGTGGCCGCTGTGACCGCAGGAGCGGCCACGGCACGGCGACCACGGTGATCACAGGGGGTGCGCCTTGGAGGCGCTGCGTCAGGACGATCCACGCCGACTCGGGCCCTACGCCCCGCTGTTCCGCCTGCGGGAGACGGCGAGCGCCGTGCAGTACCTGGCGCACGGCTCCGACGGCACGACGGCCGTGGTCGCGGTGGCCCGGCCGGAGCTGGCCGGACTGCCCGCGTTCCGCCGCAGGTTCCAGGCCGAGGCGCAGACGGCCGAACGGCTGGCCGGCGGCTGGGTGCAGGCCCCGCTCGCGTCGCGCGACGACGCCCCGGGCAGCGGCGGTGAACCGGGCCTGTGGACCGCGACGGCGTACGTACCGGCGCTGACCCTCGCCGAGGCGGTGGCACTGGCCGGGCCGCTGCCGGAGCGGACCGTGCGCATCCTGGGCGCGGCGCTGGCCGAGACCCTGTCCCGGGTGCACGCCACGGGTGCCGTACTCCACGGCCTCGCCGCCGACACGGTGCTGCTGGCCGCCGACGGGCCGCGCCTGACGGCGTTCGGCGCGCTGGGGGCGGCGGCAGCGGCCGAGGCGGGCCCCGGCGGGCAGTTGTCCGTACGCCTGGGCTACCTCACCCCGGAGCAGCTGACGGGCCGGGAGCCCGGCCCCGCGTCGGACATCTTCGTCCTCGGCCTCCTCCTGGCGTACGCCGCGACCGGTGCGACCCCGTGGGCGGGGGGCCCGCAGGACACGGCCGCCGACCGCATCGCGCACGACGAGCCCGAACTCGCCGCCGTTCCGCAGCGGTTGCGCGACCTCGTCGCCCGGTGCCTGGCCAAGTCCCCGGCGGACCGGCCCTCCCCCGGCGTCCTGGCCGCCGAGCTGGCCCTGGAGGGCGCGGCGGCGCTGGCCCGCCCGGGCTGGCTCCCGGAGCCCCTGGTGTCGGCGCTGACGGACCAGGCGGCCCGGGCGGCGGGGCCCGGAGCAGATGCACGGGACGGCCTCGTGGCCGCTGAGCCCGGAGCGGATGCGCGGGACGGGGCCGGGGCGGCTGCGCACGGCCCGGCTGCCCTACCTGCACCTTCCCGGCGCCGTGACGTGGGTCCGGCAGCCCCGGATGCCGGGTTCGGCTCCGGCCCTGGTCCCAGCACCAGGACCGGATCGGACTCCGGCTCCGGCACCGGCACCAGCACCGGCTCCGGCACGACGCACGGGTCGCCGCTCTCCCAGGGGCCGGCAGCCGGTGACGCCCGTGGGGCCGCCGCCGGCCTGACGGCAGCCGCTCCGCGCCCGGCCCTCGTCGCGACACCCGCGAACGGTCACCACCTGCCGGCCGGCGGAGCGGTCCCGGCCGGCCCGGCGACCGAGGGCACGCCCGAAGGACCCCAACGGGACCGGGCCCTCGACCTCGGCGCGGCCGTCCCCGCCGCGACCGGGCAGCGGCGGGCCGGGGAAGACTCCGCGGGAACCACCGGCGCCGCGGACGTGGAGGGCGGGCTGACCCGGCGGCTCGTGACGCGCCGCCGTACCGGGGAGCCCGCCGACAACCTGAGCGACGTGACCCGGCGGCTCGTGGCGCCGAGCGGTGCGGACCTCCGGCGCGGGGAGCTCGCCGCCACGCCGCCTCCCCCGCAGACGCCGAGCGCCGCCGGTACGGGGCCGCTCACCCCCGCACCGCCCCTGGCGCACCCCGCCGCAGCGCTCACCCTGCCACCGGCGACCGCCGCGCCCGTCCGGCCCGCGCCGCAGCCGCCCACGTCGCCCACATCCGCGCCCGTACCCGCCCCCACGCCCGCCGGGCCCGGCCACCGCGCCGGACCCAGTCACCGCGCGGGACCGGCCCACCGCGCCGGCGACCGGCTCGGCGCCGCTCTCAGCAGGCGCGGCCTGCTCACCGGGATCGCGGCCGGCGCCGCCGGGCTGCTGGTCGGGGGCGGCGGCGTACTCGCCCTCTCCGGCGGCGAGGACGAGGCGCCCGCGCCCCGTGCGAAGGCCCCCGAGCCCGCCGCCCGCCGCAAACCGCTGCCGGGCGTCGGCCCCGACCCGCTGTGGCACTACCAGCACCCCGTCGCGCTCGTGGCCGGCGGCCCGGTCGCCCGGCTCTGGCGCGAGCGGGTGCTCCTGATCCCCGGCGAGGAGCTGACCACCGCCCTGGACGTCCGTACCGGCCGCCGCCTGTGGGAGCAGAAGGCGGCGGGCACGGCGTACGGCCCGGAAGCCGCCGACGACGCCCACTGCCTCGTCGTCACCGCCACCGACTTCGTCTGGCTGTCCGTGCAGGACGGGCGGGTGAAGCACCGCGAGCCGCTGGCACCCCTGCTGACGAAGGGCCAGAAGGACGCCCGCGCCACCCTGGGCGGCAGGGTGGCCGCCGAGGGCTCCGTCGTCTGGTTCTCGGCGCGGGTCGAGACCCTGGGCGGCAAGAAGAAGAAGGTGACGCGCACCCGGACCTACCTCCTCGCGTACGACATGGCCGCACGCCGGGAGTTGTGGCGCACCGAGATGCCGAACGGCCGCCCCGGCCCCGTCCCCCGCTACGAAGCCGTGGGCATGCGCCCCGGCAGCCTGCTCGTCCGTCAGGACGACGCCTCCCTCACCGCGGACCAGCGGAAGAAGGCGAAGGACAGGTCGGCCTTCGTCCTCGTCGACCGCAGGACGGGGAAGACCCTGTGGCGCAAGTCCTTCCCCGGCGTACGTCCCGACGCGGGCGCCACCGACGACCCGGCCGGCCGGCTCTACGCGGCGGTCGACGGCGGTCTCCAGGCGTACGACACCCGCAACGGCAAGAAGCTGTGGACGGTGAAAGAGGCCGCGGGCCCGGTCGACGACGCGCCGTCCGGTTTCGGACGCGGCGTCATGGGCGGCACGACGCTGTACGTCCCCAGCGGCGACAACGAGGTGTACGCCGTCGACACGGTGTCGGGCGACCGTCAGTGGCGGCGCGCCACCGAGTATCCGGGCCGGGCGACTCCCCGCCTCTCGCTGAGCGGCAGCGGCCGTACCGTCCTCGCCCTCAACGACACCCAGGCCACGGCCGTCGCCGCGCGCGACGGCCGCCGCCTGTGGAAGTTCCAGGACTCCGGGCCGGCGGCACCGGGCGCGGAGGACGCCTGGACGTCGTACCGGGCGCAGGCGTTCGGCGACCGGGCCGTGCTGTGGCGCGGTCGCAACTTCTACGCCCTGCCCCTCGACTGACGCCGCCCGGCGAAGGGTTGTACGGATACGCGTCTCGATTGCGTCCCTCTGGCATTGCGCGGGCGTCACGATCGCGCGGGCGGACGTAATTCATTGATCATCCGGGGCCCGGAGGCCGTAGATTCACCCGTCAGCAAGACATTCCGCGTGTCACCGGACGGGTGAACCCACGCGGGGGGATGCCGTTCGCCCAACCAGAGGAATGCCGTTTCATGCGCCGCACCACTGTCCGCCGTACCGCCGTCGCCGCCTCCGCCCTCTCGCTGGCCCTGCTCGTCAGCGCCTGCGGCGGCTCCGAGAAGTCCACCGATGCCGCCTCCGAGGGCAAGGGCAAGGGCAGCCCGGCCGCCGAGGCGCCCGCGAAGGTCCTGTCGCAGGCCGAGCTGGACGAGCTCGTCCTGGCCGACGGCGACGTGAAGAACCACAAGGTCATCAAGCCGCTGAAGGCGGACGTCGCCGCGGCGAAGATCGCCAAGGCCGACAAGGACGCGTGCACGCCGCTCGTCGACGCGACGTCGATGCGGGCCATGGGTTCGCCGGCCGCGACCACGATGCGCCGGGTCTCCACCCTGCCGGCGAAGCCCGCCGAGGACGCCTCCCCCGAGGAGAAGCTCAAGGCCGGCCTGAACGCCCTCAGCGGCGCCGTCGTCATCGCGGACACCCTCGGCTCCTACGAGGGCAAGAGCGCCCAGGAGGTCCTGGCCGGGCTGCGTGAAGCCGGCGAGGCGTGCGCGGGCGGCTTCACCACCATCGCCGGCGCCGACAAGATCAAGTACTCGAAGGTCGCCCCGGCCTCCTACACCGCCGGCGACGAGGCGGTCGCCTTCACCCTGTCGACCGACATCGGCGGCGAGACCGGCACGGCCCAGCTCGTGACGGTCCGCAAGGGCAACACGCTCGCCTCCTTCTTCGCGCAGAGCCTGGCGGGCAAGGCGGAGCAGCCGAAGGAAGCGATCGACGCGCAGCTGGCCAAGCTCGGCTGACCCCGCTCGACCCGCGCGGCCCCCGCCCCTTCCCGGGCGGGGGCCGCTGCGCGTCCGCTCCGGTTTCCGGCCGCATCGAGCAGCCACGCCGGTCGCCGCCCGCATTGCCCCGCGACGGGTGACGGTGTTGGACCAACCCGACCACTCGCCCGCCCACCGCCGCGACACGGCCGCACATCATCACCTAGGGGCCGGACCGCCCGGCCGCGAACCGGAGGTGATGACGTGTCAGGCAGACTCTCCCAGTCGGTCTGTACGGTGGCCCTGGCCGCCGCCGCAGTGCTCACCGCACTGCCGGCCCCGGCCAGCGGGGCCGCGCCGGGCGCTCCCGTCCCCCGGCCCCCCTCCCCACCGGTGCCCGCGCCGCACGCCCGCCCGGAGGCGACCGTCTCGGAGCTGCTGGTCCGGCTGCGGACGCTGTACCAGCGGGCCGAGGAGGCCAGTGAGGCGTACAAGGCGACGCAGGAGTCCGTCAAGAAGCAGCAGGGCGAGGTCAGGAAGGTGACGGCGGGCCTGTCCGAGGCCCGGATCGCGCTGGCCGAGAACCGGGGCGCGGCGGGCCGGCTGGCGCGTGCCCAGTACCAGGGGCGGACCGGCCTCTCCCCGTACCTGCGCCTCCTGCTGGCGAAGGACCCGCAGCGCGCGCTGACGCAGGGGCACGTACTGCGTCGGGCCGCCGACGACCGGGCGGCGACGATCGCGCGGCTGGAGAGCGGTGAGCGGCGGGCGGACGAACTGGCGACCAGGAAGCGTTCGGCGCTCGACAGGCGGCAGACGCTCGCCCGCAAGCAGAAGCAGCAGCGCGACGCCGTGCGGGCGCGGCTGGGAGAGGTCCAGGCCCTGCTGGCGTCGCTCACCGAGGAGCAGCTCGCCGACCTGGCGAGGCTGGAGCAGCGCAGGACCGGCGCCGCGCAGCGCGGCCTGCTCGCCTCCGGGGCCCTCGGCAGCCCCGGTTCGGCCGCGACGCGGGCGCCTTCGCGGCAGGGCGGGCGGGCGCTGGAGTACGCGGTACGGCAGATCGGGAAACCGTACGTGTGGGGTGCGGAGGGGCCCGGCTCCTTCGACTGCTCGGGGCTCACGTCACAGGCGTGGGCGCACGCCGGGCGTGACATCCCGCGCACGAGCCAGGAGCAGTGGCGGCAGTTGCCCAAGGTGCCGTTGCGGGAGCTGCGCCCCGGCGACCTGGTGATCTACTTCCCGAAGGCGACGCACGTGGCGATCTACCTGGGCGACGGGCTGGTGGTGCAGGCGCCGCGCCCCGGTGCCCGCGTCAAGGTCTCCCCGATCGCGGCGAACCCCCTGCTGGGGGCGGTCCGCCCCGACCCCCGGATGGAGCCGATGGCCTCCTACACCCCGCCGAAGCTGCCGCCCGGCGCGGCGACGGGCTCGGACCGGGGCTACGAACAGGAGTCGGCACCGGGCGCCTAGCCCCCGAGGCGCACCCGCCGACGCCGCGCGGGCCGCCAGGCACGGTGCGTTTCGAAACGCACCGGCCTGCGGCCGCCCGGCGTCCCGGCGACGGAAATCCGTCCGGCCCCCGGCGGCTACGCCCCGGTGACCGAGGCCAGGTACGCGTTCGTCTTCTCCGGGTCGGAGAAGAGCGCCCACGGCCCTACGGGCTCTCTACCTGCGAGTTCTCCATAACTGGCGCACTCTCACCGGGCCGTGGGCCGTCTGTGGGCCGTCGATCCGGGAAGCGAACCGTGTTGTAGACGCTCGCGATTGCTGTGCGTGTGCGCTCCTGGCTGCTCGGCATGAGGTGGGCGTAGATCCGTAGCGTCAGGGCGGCGTTGCTGTGGCCAAGGTATTCGCTGACGGCCTTGATGTTCTCTCCCGCATCCAGGAGGGCGGACGCGTAGAAGTGCCTGAGCGCGTGCATGCCGTGCTCCCGGGCGGCGGCATAGCCTGCCTCCTCCGTCTCCGGTCCGGGGATGACTCCGGCTGCGACGAGAGCGGGCTTCCACGCTTCCTCGTTCAAGGAGGTGCGCCACACGTGATTGCCTCGCGGAGCCATGAAGATGAGCTGCTTCGTCACCTTCGGGCCGGTCGCCGTCTTCCAGGGCAGAGTGATCTCAACCGGTGGGAACTGTTTCATGTGGGCTCTGAGCGCATCGGCTACGGGCCCAGGGAGCGGCACAACCCGTGTCTTGTTGCCCTTGGGGAGGGCGAACACGGGCTTGCTTTCACTGAGCTTGAGCTGTTGCACCACGTGCACGGTGTCGGAGTCGAAGTCGATCGCGTCCACGGCTACTCCCAGGATCTCCCCCTGGCGCAGTCCGCACCCGGCCCCCAAGTCGACCATTGCCCGGTAGCGCTCCGGCATTGCGGCCTGCACGGCGAAGACGCGCTCGACCGACCACGGGATCACGCGCTTCGGGTCAAGCGCCGGCGGCTTGACGGAACCTGCGGAGCACGGGTTGCGGCTCAAGTGCCCATCGTCGACGGCGGCGCTCAGTGCGGCACGCACGTTCGCGTAGATGGCCCTGCCATACGAACCAGGCACCCCGCTCTTTTCGAGCGCCGCGACCCACTCGCGGATGTGCCCCGGCTGAAACGACCCGAGCGGGCGGGAGCCGATGTATGGAAAGGCGTGCAACCGGAGTTGGGAGTTCATTGATCCGAGAGTGTTCGGGTCTGATCCGAGTGTCTTGAGCCGCTTCTCGGTGAACTGCTGAAAGGTGGTTTTGGCCGCGCGCGGGTCGACGTACTGGCCGCGCGACATGTCCGCCTCGATGTGGGCGAGCCACTGCTCCGCGAGGCGCTTCTGTGGGTCCGGAAAGGACTTGCTCTTCTCGGTGCCGTCGGGACCGATGCACCAGGCCCAGTAGCGCAGGACGGTGCCATAGCGATCGCTCTTGACGCGGACGGTCTTGCCGTCGGAGTTGGGCTTCGCCTTGACGCTTGGACAACCGACGAGGCCCTACAGCGTTACTACCTTCGACAAGGGTTCGAGTACGTCCGAACCGTCCGAGACGGCGGCGCTGTGAACGGAGTGCCACGCGTCTCAGGTTGGCTCGCACAGCGTCGCGCGACTCCGGCTCATCATGGCTTCGAGGTATGGGCGCTGCGCGCGGCCGTTGTGGTCAACCTCCGGCCAGAACGCCTAGCGAGGGGGACGACGCGGCTCGTCTGCACAGGTCAGTGCGCTATCAGGGGTGTAGGCGGACTGGTCTTGGGAACCGCCGCTGTCCGAGCACGGTAGAAGCGCTCTACTTCATCAATGAAGATCTAGCTAGGTCCGTCCCACAATTTTTGAAAAAGGCGAGCAAGCGCGCGATACATCGGTGACGAGGCGGTGTATTTTAGAACTTTCGAATCCCTTCCGTGTTCATCTGGCAGATACGGTGTGAAATAGGCGGCCTGGTCGGTGATGCAGATTCGCCCCAAATGCGGGAAATCATACCGCCGAGTCTCGACCGTTCCGTCGTCGTTGTACGGGGCAAGGTGGGCCACATTCGTTTCGATCTGGCGATGCAATTGCCCGGTACCGAAGCTCCTATCAAACGAGGCGATCTCGGCTTCGCGATCTCTTGTCCACTGGGCTTCTGCGCCAACCCCTGTATGCGGAAGGAGGACACGGAAGTGAGGTTGAGGGGCAGAGCCCGAACGGTGCGTCAATAACGAAGCGAAAGTCGCGCGCTGGAGTTCATTTCCCCGCCCGGTGAACAGGTCGACCCTGCGGGCTCGGCGGATCTCTCTATTGAAGTCGGCCTCTGCTTCAGCCTTGTTGTCCCATGACTGTCCAAAATCACCTCCACTGAGGCGCGAAAGAGCTGTTACCAGAAACCATCGGAAGCGTCCTGACCACAAAAAAGCGGCGGCGAGGCCAGCCCACGTGGCGACCAGTGACGACAGGACGCCGATCATGAAATTGATCAACTCGCATGCCCTTCCCTTGGCCTGCTTGCGATGCTAATTAGAGAGTCCGAGCGCGCCAGCAGCTCACTGAGACCGCTCATTAGGGGCCCGATGTAGCGCTTGAAGATCTTTCCAGGGACCGCGGATTGAGCCTCGACCAGCGCAGGGCGTCAACGTTGTTCGTTTAGTGCCGCGCTCCACCTTGACGCCCTGAACCGCGCCCGGTCCACGGTGTGTGGGTCGAAGGCTGATGGGACAGGAGCTGGGGTGAGTGGTGGGTGTAGGTGAGTGTGCCCCAGTCAGCGAGTGGCTGGAGTGAAACCGCGCTCGGTCAAGAGACCGATGTCGTAGCCTCCCTCTCCACGGACCAGAGTGTCCGACGCCCAAGCAAGCTCAACGTCATCCAAGCCGTGGTTGCGTACCAGGTAGTCGTAGTTGCGCAGGGCGGTGATCGTCTCCTCGGTCATGGGGGTAATCGTAGTCAGGCCGCCTCGTGTCCTACTGGCAGTTGCCCAAGCCCGTCAGGGGCCTCAGCAACTGCAACCAGCTCGCCCAAGGCTGACCTCGTCCATCCGGCAGAAGCCTTACAAGGCGGATGTCAGCGGTCCGGAACCCAACCGCGCCCCACCAGCGCGAAGACCCCCAGCCGATCAAGGCTGGGGGTCTTTGCCATGAGGACTACATCAACAGCGGCAGTCCCTCACGGCCGGGCCGTCTGTGGGCCGTCCGAGGCCGGCCGACAACAGCCAACAACGACCAATGACGACTGCCCCGCCGCTGGTCAGAAGCGGGTCAGGCTCCGGCGACCGAGGCCAGGTAGGCGTTCGTCTTCTCCGGGTCGTAGAAGAAGTTCTCGAAGTCCGCCGGGTCGTTGAAGCCGTTGGCGAAGCGGTCGGCCACCGGCTGGAGGCCGCCCGCGGCTCCGATCAGGTTCAGTACGTGCTCCGGCGGGACGCCGAGCATGGCGTTCGTCCACTTGGTGACGTGCTGCGCGGTGTCCCAGTACCGGTCGAACGTCGACTGCATCCACGCCTCGTCGAACGGCTGGTCGCCCCGCGCCGTGATCGACGAGAGGTACGAGGCCGCGCACTTCGACGCCGAGTTGGAGCCCTGGCCGGTGATCGGGTCGTTGGCGACGACCACGTCGGCGACGCCCAGCACAAGCCCGCCGGACGGCAGCCGCCCGATGGGGTTGCGCACGGTCGGGGCGTACCGGCCCGCGAGGGTGGCGTTCGCGTCGGTCAGCTCGACCTTCGTCGCCCGCGCGTACTCCCACGGCAGGAACTTCTCCATGAGTTCCAGCGTGAGGGACAGGTGCTCGGCGGGGTCCTTGACGCCCTTGAACACGTCGACCGGGCCGCCCGGTACGCCCTCCCAGAAGAGGATGTCCGCGCGCCCCGACGTGGTGAGCGTCGGCATGACGAACATCTCGCCGACGCCCGGCACCAGGTTGCAGCGGACCGCCTCGAACTCCGGGTGCTCGGGGCGCGGGCCGAGCCCGTGGACGTAGGCGACGGCGAGGGCACGCTGCGGGGCGTCGTACGGCGAGCGGGACGCGTCGCGGCCGAACATCGACACCAGCTCGCCCTTGCCCGCCGAGACCATGACCAGGTCGTACGTACGGGAGAAGTAGTCCAGGTCGGAGACGGCCGCGCCGTGGATGACGAGCTGGCCGCCGCGCTGCGCGAACGTCTCCATCCAGCCGGCCATCTTCACGCGCTGGTCGACGGACTGGGCGTACCCGCCGAGCTTTCCGACCCAGTCGACGGCACGGGACGAGTCGGGGGCGGCGACCGAGACGCCCAGGCCCTCGATCTTCGGGGCCTGCGACTCCCAGAAGTTGATCTGGAGGTCCCGCTCGTGCTGGAGGGCGGTGTGGAACATGCACTGCGTCGACATGACCCGGCCCGACCGGATCTCGTCCGCCGTGCGGTTGGACATCAGGGTGACCTCGTACCCACGGGTCTGGAGTCCGAGGGCGAGCTGGAGACCGGACTGGCCGGCCCCGACTATGAGTATCTTCCGCATGACGGGGTCTCTCCGTTGAGTAGCTGTTCGGGACACGCGCTATTCGGGCGCGGTGGTGAGCGCGTGGCCGACGAGGGCCAGCAGCGACTCGACCACCGTGATCCGCTTGCGCGCGTCCATGATCACAACCGGTACGTGCGCCGGAACGGTCAGGGCTTCCCTGACGTCCTCCGCCTCGTACGCCGTCGTTCCCTCGAAGTGGTTCACGGCGACGACGTACGGCAGTCCGCAGCTCTCGAAGTAGTCGAGAGCGGGGAAGCAGTCGGACAGCCGGCGCGTGTCGGCCATGACGACCGCGCCGATCGCCCCGCGCACCAGGTCGTCCCACATGAACCAGAACCGCTGCTGGCCGGGTGTTCCGAAGACGTACAGCACGAGGTCGTCGTCGAGCGTGACGCGGCCGAAGTCCATCGCGACGGTCGTGGTCGTCTTCTCCGGCGTCGCGGAGAGGTCGTCGGTCTCCTCGCTCGCGGTGGTCATCACCGCTTCCGTCTTGAGCGGCGTGATCTCGGAGACGGAGCCCACGAACGTGGTCTTGCCGACGCCGAAACCGCCCGCGACCACGATCTTGGCGGCCGTGGGGGCCCGGGTGGTGTCGGTCTGCCAGTCCCGGGCGCCTTCGTCCGCCTGCGGCGGGAGGGACGGCTGGGGCTGGACCGGGACCGAGGCCGTGTGCGCGGTGGCGCGGGTACGGAAGGTCTCGGTCTCAGAGACGACGGAGTCCACTGAGCACCCTTTCGAGCAGTGCGCGGTTCGGCTGGCCGGACGCGTGCCCGGTCCCGTACACACGGATCTTTCCCTGGTCGGCCAGGTCGCTGAGCAGCACCCGGACCACGCCCAGCGGCATCTTGAGCAGTGCGGAGATCTCCGCGACCGTACGCATGCGGCGGCACAGTTCCACGATGGCCCGCATCTCGGGCATGACACGCGTCTGGAGGCCGCCGTTGGTGAGCTCGCGCCGCTCCTCGGGCCCCTCGATCGCCGCGACGAACGTCTCGACGAGCAGGACGTGCCCGAAGCGGGTACGCCCGCCGGTGAGCGAGTACGGGCGTACGCGGGCGGGCCTGCGGCCGTCGCCCCTGACCGGAAGTTTGGCGGGGGTGGGCGGCGTCACAGGGCGCTCTCCAACGATTTGCGCAGCTCACTGCGGAGTTCGGGGGTGAGGACGTGGCCGGCGCGGCCGACGAACAGCGCCATGTGGTAGGCCACGACGCTCATGTCGCAGTCCGGCGAGCCGTGCACACCGAGCAGCGATCCGTCGCTGATCGCCATGACGAAGACGCTGCCGGACTCCATCGCGATCATCGTCTGCTTGACTCCGCCGCCGTCCATCAGCTCCGCAGCGCCGTCGGTGAGGCTGGCGAGTCCCGAGACGATGGTCGCCAGGTCGGCGCTCGAACCCTTCGGGCCGTCCTGGCGGACGGCGGGAGCCGCTGGTCCGGCGTTCCGCTCCGGGTCGGAGGACAGGAGCAGCAGCCCGTCCGACGACACGACCGCCACCGAGAGAAGCCCCGGCACCTCGTCGACGAGATTGCTCAACAGCCAATGGAGATTACGGGCTTCGCTACTCAGCCCGAACGTGCTGGACGCAGTCAACTGCGTGCCTCCTCAACTGTGTCCCCCTTGGTTTCTGTCTCATTGCCGCTGTCCGTCTCCGTACGCTCCCCCTGCGCCGAGATCTCCGCCTCCACGTCGCGGCGGCCCTTCACCGACCCCTGGTGGAAACCGCCGAGCCTGCGCCGCAGGGCTTCCGCGTCGACGCTTCCGGTGCGCTCCCCGGGCTCCGAAGGACCGGACTTGACGACCTTCGGGGTGCGCTTGGGCAGACCCTTGTCGGTGACCGGTTCGACCTTCGTCCTGGCGGGGGCGACCGGCGCGGCGTCGTCGTCCGCGTCCATCTCGTCCCGGGGCGCGGCGGACTGCTGCGGCAGCCGCATGGTCCAGGTCGGTTCGTCGACCGGCGCCCCGGTGTCCGCGTCGCCGTCGGCGGCGCGCTCGTGTGCGTCGGGGCCGATGGCGTAGGGGTCGGCGGCGGGCTGTGCGGCGGCCTCGGGGGCGGCGCCCGCCGGCTCGTCCTCGACCGCGACGCCGGACTCCGGTCCGGGCTCGTCCGACGGCGGGGTCTCCGCGGGGCGCTCCGAGGGCTCCGCGTCCTGCGGCCGGTCGGAGTCCTCCGGCCGGTCCGCGTTCCCCGTCTGCTCCGCGTCCTCCTGGATCGTCCGCTCGGCCGCCTCCACCAGCGGGTCCTTCGCGGCCTCGCGCAGTGCACCGTCCCGTACGGAACGCCCCGGCAGGGCATTGGAGTTGGCCTCCGCGACCGAGCCCGGCAGGTTCAGCGTGGGCGTGTCCCCCGCCACCGGGACGGCGGGCGGTGCGGCCGTCGCCGGAGCGGGCGGCAGCAGCGCGTCGGGCAGGACGACGACCGCGGCGACACCGCCCTGCTTCTGCTCGCGGAGCGTGACGCGGATGCCGTGCCGGGCCGCCAGCAGCGCGGCCACGTGCAGGCCGATGCCTCCGTCGGCGCCGTCGCCCGGCTCGTACGAGGCGGGGTCGGCCAGCCGCGCGTTCAGTTCGGTCAGCCGGTCCGACGGTACGCCGATGCCCTCGTCCTGGACGGAGAGCATGACCTCGCCGCTCTCCAGCAGCCAGCCGGACAGTTCGACCTTGGCGTCCGGCGGCGAGAACGAGGTGGCGTTCTCCAGCAGTTCCGCCAGCAGGTGGCTGAGGTCGTTGGCGGCGAAGCCCGCCACCTGGGCGCGGGGCGGGATGGACTGGATGGCCACCCGCTCGTACCGCTCGATCTCGCTGACGGCCGCGCGCAGGACGTCGACGAGCGGCACCGGGTTCTGCTGACCCTGCCCGTGCTCCGTACCGGCGAGGACCAGGAGGTTCTCGCCGTGGCGGCGCATGACGGTGGCCATGTGGTCGAGCTTGAAGAGGGTGGCGAGGCGCTCCGGGTCCTGCTCGCGCTCCTCCAGGCCCTCGATGACGCCGAGCTGACGCTCGACGACGCCCAGGGTGCGCAGCGAGAGGTTCACGAAGGTCGAGTGGACGGTGTGGCGCATCCGCTCCAGCTGCGCGGCGGTCTCGGCGATCTGCTCCTGGAGTTCGGCGCGCTGGGTGGCGAGCGTCTCGCGCTGGCCGATCAGGTGCGTACGGTCGCCGGCGAGCTTCTCCGCGCGGGCGCCGGCCTCGGCGAGCCGGGAGTGCAGCGTGTTGAGGGAGCGTACGACCTGGGCGAACTCGTCGTTGCGACCGGTGAAACGGACCGGCTCAACCGGCTCGGCCCCGGGCTCCGGTTCGGCGGCCAGCCGGGCGGCGCCGAGGCGCAGCACGGCGAGCGGGCGGGTGAGCGTACGGGCGACGGCGGTGCTGACGCCGATGGCCACCAGCAGGCAGGCGCCGGCGAGCGCGATCCGGATCTCCAGGGCGGTGACGTCGTCGTCGCGGAGCCGGGAGAGCCGGTTGACCTGCGCCGAGCCGAGGGAGGACTCGACTCCCCGCATGAGGTCGATACGGGCCGACAGGGCGGCCTCGGCCTTCGCACGGTCCGTGCCGAGCTCGTCGTCGGAGAGCTGGGGCTGGTCGGTGAGGCGCGTGAGGAACTGCTCGGCGTTCTTGACCTCGGGGCCCGTCACGGTGGTCTTCAAGGACTCGCGGGCGCTGTGTCCTGCGGCCTGGTCGAAGTCGGCGAGCGCGGCCAGCTCGCGCACGCGCGACTGCTGGGCGGCGGCGGTCAGCGCGTTGCGGGTGCGGACGTTCTCGGAGTCCGGGTCCTCCTCGGCGGGCACCAGGAGCCCGGTGACGGGGTCGATGCGGTTGCCGGTGTTCTCGCGCGGCACGGACAGCGCGGCGAGCAGCAGGCCGCGGGTGGCGGCGGCCTGGTCGACGGCGTGGCCGAGGGATGCGGGCGCGCGGGTGGCCTCGGCGGCGCGCGGCGGCGTCTTGTCGGCCAGCTCCTCGGCGAGGTCCTGGAGCTTCTCGATCGTCTCGGTGTACGCCTTGTGGGCCTCGAGGGCGGTGCCCTTGCCGGTCAGGGCCTCGCGGCGGATGCCGGGGACCCCGGCCAGGTCGCGGCGCAGGCCGGTGGGGGCCGCCGGCTCGATCTCGTCCATCTGACGGTCGACGCGGGCCGTGCGGCTCGCCGAGAGCCCCTTGCCCCTGCCGCTGTCGCGCCCGGCCGCGATGTACGCGGTGACGTCGTCGCGTTCGTCGGCGAGGGAGTGGGCGAGGGTGATCGCCTGCCGGTTCAGTTCGGCGAGGGTGACCAGGCGCTGTGACTCGGAGAGTTCGGAGGAGGCGCTGAGGACGGCGGGGGTACCGGCCGCGAGGACGGTGACTCCGACGAGGGCCACGCCGGCGACCAGCCGGCTGCGTACCCGTACGGTGCGTTCGGTCCGCTCGCCGTTGCCGCCTTCGCCCCGAGTCCGCTTCTTCTGCACCGGTGCTCGCATTCTTGCTCGACTCGTCTGCTCACATGGCCGAGGTGACGACTGGTCACACAGGAACGCCCCACCCCAGGTGAAGAACTCGAATGACTTCAGACCATTCCAGTGCTTTTGGGAAGAAGGCGCGCAGCACGCGCTCCGCCACCTGAACGAGTGAACATCAATCGGGAGTTGGCGAACAACTCCCGGCGCGGTTCGTCTCACGGGCGCGCGGAGCGCCGGTTGGAACTTCCGCCCGGCCTTTGGCAGGATGCGCCCCCGCAGCTTCGCGGAGTAACCCATTCCACCCATAAACCCGTACTCCACCTGCTGGTACGGGCCAATTGGCGCCCCTGGTGCGGCCGTCGGGCCACTCGGCGGGGCTCGTGCAGACTGGGCGGCATGCGCTGCGAACTGGCCACCGCCCCCGGCGACCCCGAACGCCCCAACGAGGACTGGGCGTCGGTCGCCCTGCCTGCCGCCGGCCAGGGTGGGGCGCTCGTCCTGCTGGACGGCGTGACACCTCCGCGCGGCGACTACGGGTGCGTGCATCCGGTCCCCTGGTTCACCGCCCGGCTCGGCGGCGCACTGCTCGAATTGTCCGCTTCGCGGCGGGATTTATCGCTGACGGAGGTCCTGGCGGAGGCGATCCACCGCACGGCCGACGCCCACCGAGACACCTGTGACCTTTCTCACGTCCGCACGCCTCAGGCAACGGTGGTCCTGGCGCGCTGGGGCGCGGAGGAGATCGAACACCTGGTGCTGTCCGACTCGGCGCTCCTGCTGGAGGCCCCGGACGGCTCGGTGCGCGCGGTTCTCGACGAGCGTCTGGACCGGGTTCCGCCGGAGGTCCTCGCCTCCCTCGCGGCGACCGACGCCCTGCGGAACAGGGAGGGCGGCTTCTTCACGGCGGCCGCCGATCCGGCGGTGGCGGACCTGGCGGTCACCGGGGTGGGCCCACGGGCCGGGGTACGGGCGCTGGCGGCGCTCAGCGACGGGGCGACCCGGTGGGTGGACATGTTCGGCGAGGGGGACTGGGGGCAGTGCCTCGGCGTTCTGCGCA
Organism: Streptomyces sp. NPDC054887; assembly: GCF_053610585.1. Lineage (NCBI taxonomy): Bacteria > Bacillati > Actinomycetota > Actinomycetes > Kitasatosporales > Streptomycetaceae > Streptomyces > Streptomyces sp. NPDC054887. The sequence continues at coordinate 132,285 of NZ_JBSGYQ010000013.1, forward strand.
AGGAGGGGGCGCAGGGCCTGATCGACCGGGTGCGGGTGCTGGAGCGGGGGCAGTCGGCCACCCCTCTGGTGCGCCGCTGGAAGCAGCACGACGACGCGGCGGTGATCTACGCGGTGCTGTGAGGCCGGCGCCTCCGGGCAGGCGGCACGGCCCACTCAGGCCCGCGCTCAGCGCGCCGCGTCCCTCCGCTCCCTCACCCCTCCACCGGTGCGTTCAGCTGGTGCAGCAGCCGTGCCAGCTCCGCCACCTCCGCGCGGTCCCAGCCCGCCAGCTTCCGTACGTAACGGGCCCGCCGCGCGTCCCGCACCCGCCGGAAGCGGGCCCGGCCCTCGTCGGTGAGCGCGACCAGCGAGGCCCGGCCGTCCGCGGGGTCGGGTTCGCGCGTGACCAGGCCGAGTTCCTCCAGCGCCCGCAGTTGCCGGCTCATGGTCGCCTTGCCCACGCCGAACCACGCCGCCAGGTCCGTGGCCCGCTGCCGGTCCGCTTCGTCGAGCCGTACGAGCAGGCCGTACGCCGCCGGCTCCAGTTCCGGGTGGACCTCACGCGCCATGTCACCGGAGGAGGCCCGCGCCCTGCGCAGAAAGACGGCCAATTCGCGTTCCAGGGCGAGGATTTCCGGGTCTCCGCCACTTCCCCGCGCCGCGCGCCCGTCATCGGCTCTTCCGCTTCCGTGCACGTCAGAACTCATAGCGCGCTTTCCTCACCCCGGGGTTTTCTTTCACCTGCGTCCATTGCCGCAGCTCCGCCAGTATTTCGCAGGAGTAGACCAACGGCGGCACGCGGATCCCCTTCCGCCGCCCGGTCTACGCGCCTAGCTTCATTGATGACATGTCCACACCACCCCCCGTGTCGACAGACAGATCTCCCGCGGGTTCCCCACGCCCGTTCCTCGCATCCCCCACCGAGCCTTTCGGAGGCACGCCATGTCCGTGCACAGATCCGGAACGGCCCGCCGCCCGCGCACCGCGGCGGCCGGGATCCTCCTCTCCTCGCTCACCGCTCTCACGCTCCTCCTGACCCTTCCGGGGGCGGCCACCGCGACCGCCGCCCCCGAGAACGAGGAGAGCGCCCCCACCACCGTCCCGACCGCGGACCGCACACCCGAACGGGGCTCCGCCCACATGGGCATGGGCGTCGTCGAACACGACGGCCGGGGCGGCCTGCCGCGCGACACCCGCGTCACGCAGACGGAGGGTGTGGACGTCAGCAGCCACCAGGGCAACGTCAACTGGTCCGCCCTGTGGACCAGTGGCGTCAGATGGGCCTACGTGAAGGCCACCGAAGGCAACTACTACAGGAATCCCTACTTCGGGCAGCAGTACAACGGCTCGTACAGCGCCGGCATGATCCGCGGCGCGTACCACTTCGCGACGCCCAACGACTCCAGCGGCGCCACCCAGGCCCACTACTTCGCCGACAACGGCGGCGGCTGGTCGCGCGACGGCAGGACGCTGCCCGGTGTGCTCGACATCGAGTGGAATCCGTACGGCGCCCAGTGCTACGGCAAGACGCAGAGCGGGATGGTCGCGTGGATCCGCGACTTCCTGACCACATACAGGGCGCGCACCGGCCGCGACGCCGTCATCTACACGGCGACCAGCTGGTGGAAGGACTGCACCGGCGACTACGGCGGCTTCGGCTCGGTGAACCCGCTGTGGATCGCCCGCTACGACACGACCGTGGGCGAGCTGCCGGCCGGCTGGGGCGTGCAGACCATGTGGCAGTACACGTCCACGGGACCGATCGTCGGCGACCACAACAAGTTCAACGGCGCCCTCGACCGCGTACAGGCCCTCGCTTACGGCTGACCGGCGGCGCCCGGCGGGCGCGAGCGCCGCTTCAGGCCCCGGCTCCCGGTCCGTCGCCCTCGTCGCCTCCGGGCAGCCGCGCGACGGCGGCGACCACCGCCAGCAGGGACGCGTCCCCGGCGAGCGCGTGCGTCGTCGCGGTGGCGATGAATCCGGCGTCGCTCAGGTGTGTGAGCAGCAGGTTCTTCTCCCGGGCGGTCTGCTCGGGGTCGGGCGGGGCGTAGCAGAGCACCAGGCTTCCCGTCGGGCGGAGCAGCCGGGCCACGGCATCCAGCTCGCGCACGGCCGGTCCGGTCCAGAAGACATTGACGTCGACCGCCAGGACCTTGTCGAAGCGGCCGAGCGTGTCGGTGCCGGCGTCCGCCAGGGCCGTATGGAGGAACGAGGCCCGGCCCGACGACACGGCGTCGGCGTTGCGCTCACCGGCGGCCGTGACGGCCACGTCGGAGCGGTCCAGGCCCACGTACTCGCCGTCCGGCAGCTTCTCCGCGATCAGGCCCGCCGCGACACCGCGCCCGCAGCCGATCTCCAGCACGCGGTCGTCCGGGCGCAGGTCGAGAAGGCCGACGGCCACCGTGAGCCGCTCGGGTACGCGCATGCCGCCACCTCGCCGTCGCTGTCGCCCCCGGCCGTCGCCCTCCCCGCTGTTCGCGCCCTACCTCCGTTGTATCCGATTACCACCTCTTTCGCCCTTTTCGGGCCTTCCGTGTCCTCCGCGCGGCAGGGGGTGCGAGAAGAGTCCCGCAGTACGCGCAGGCCCCCGCACCCCCTCTGTCGAGAGGGGCGGGGGCCTGCCACGGCCGGGCCACCGGCAGCGTCCGTCACGCCGCCGCCGGCACCCGTACCTCCGCGGGGGCCAGGGCGATCTCCAGGACCTGGCGGACGTCCGTCACCGGGTGGATCTCCAGCTTGTCGAGGATCTCGGCGGGTACGTCGTCCAGGTCGGCCTCGTTGCGCTTCGGGATCACGACCGTCGTCGTACCCGCCCGGTGCGCCGCGAGCAGCTTCTGCTTCAGGCCGCCGATCGGCAGAACCCGTCCGGTCAGGGACACCTCGCCCGTCATCGCCACGTCCGTACGGACCAGCCGCCCGGACAGCAGCGACGCGAGAGCGGTCGTCATCGTGATGCCCGCGCTCGGACCGTCCTTCGGCACCGCGCCGGCCGGGAAGTGGATGTGCACGCCCCGGTCCTTGAGATCGCCGACCGGAAGCTCCAGCTCGGCGCCGTGCGAGCGGAGGAACGACAGGGCGATCTGGGCGGACTCCTTCATGACGTCACCGAGCTGGCCCGTCAGGGTGAGCCCCGCGCCGCCCGTCTCCGCGTCCGCCAGCGACGCCTCGACGAAGAGCACGTCACCGCCCGCACCCGTGACCGCGAGACCCGTGGCCACGCCCGGGACCGCCGTGCGGCGCTCCGACGGGTCCTGGGCCGACTCGGGCACGTGGTGGGGCCGCCCGATCAGCGCCCGGAGGTCGCCCTCCGTGATGGTGAACGGCAGCTCCTGCTCGCCGAGCTCGTGCTTGGCCGCCACCTTGCGCAGGAGGCGCGACACCGAGCGCTCCAGGTTCCGTACGCCCGCCTCACGGGTGTACTCCCCCGCCAGCTTCCGCAGCGCGGACTCGTCCAGCGTCACCTCGCCCGGCTCCAGGCCCGAACGCTCCAGCTGGCGCGGCAGCAGGTGGTCGCGGGCGATGACGACCTTCTCGTCCTCCGTGTAGCCGTCGAGCCTGACCAGCTCCATGCGGTCGAGCAGCGCCTCCGGAATGGCCTCCAGGACGTTGGCGGTGGCGAGGAAGACCACGTCGGAGAGGTCCAGCTCGACCTCCAGGTAGTGGTCGCGGAAGGTGTGGTTCTGCGCGGGGTCGAGCACTTCGAGCAGGGCCGCCGCCGGGTCGCCGCGGAAGTCGGACCCGACCTTGTCGATCTCGTCGAGGAGGACGACGGGGTTCATCGACCCGGCTTCCTTGATGGCGCGCACGATCCGCCCCGGAAGAGCCCCGACGTACGTACGCCGGTGTCCGCGGATCTCCGCCTCGTCGCGTACGCCGCCGAGGGCGACCCGCACGAACTTGCGTCCCATGGCGTGCGCGACGGATTCGCCGAGGGATGTCTTACCGACGCCCGGCGGACCGACAAGGGCCAACACAGCGCCGCCGCGACGGCCGCCGACCACCCCGAGCCCGCGGTCGGCCCGGCGCTTGCGCACCGCGAGGTACTCGGTGATGCGCTCCTTCACGTCCTCCAGACCGGCGTGCTCGGCGTCAAGCACCGCCTTGGCGCCCCGGATGTCGTACTGGTCCTCGGTCCGCTCGGTCCAGGGGAGCTCCAGAACGGTGTCCAGCCAGGTGCGGATCCACGATCCCTCCGGCGACTGGTCGGAGGAACGCTCCAGCTTGTCGACCTCCTTGAGGGCGGCCTCGCGGACCTTCTCGGGCAGGTCGGCGGCCTCGACACGGGCCCGGTAGTCGTCGGACTCGTCCTCGCCCTCCTTGCCGTTGATCTCGCGCAGCTCCTTGCGGACGGCGTCGAGCTGGCGGCGCAGCAGGAACTCCCGCTGCTGCTTGTCGACGCCTTCCTGCACGTCCTTGGCGATGGACTCGGCGACGTCCTGCTCGGCGAGGTGCTCGCTCAGCCACTTCACGGCGAGCCTGAGCCGGACCACCGGGTCGGCGGTCTCCAGCAGCTCGACCTTCTGCGCGGTGGTGAGGAACGGCGAGTAGCCGGAGTTGTCGGCGAGTGCGGAGACGCCGTCGATCTGCTGGACGCGGTCGACGACCTGCCAGGCGCCGCGCTTCTTCAGCCAGCTGGTGGCGAGCGCCTTGTACTCCTTGACCAGCTCCGTGACGGCCCCGGGCAGCGGATCGGGGAGCGTCTCGTCGACGCCCGTGCCCTCGACCCAGAGCGCGGCGCCGGGCCCGGTCGTCCCGGCTCCGATCTGCACGCGGCTGCGACCGCGGATCAGGGCGCCGGGGTCGCCGTCGGAGAGCCGCCCGACCTGCTCGACGGTGCCCAGGACGCCGGTCGCCGCGTACGTGCCGTCGATGCGCGGAACGAGAAGCACCTGCGGCTTGTTGCCACTGGAACGGGCAGCGGCCTGCGCGGCCTCCACCGCGGCGCGCACGTCCGTGTCGGACAGGTCCAGGGGCACCACCATCCCCGGCAGCACGACCTCGTCATCGAGCGGCAGCACGGGCAGGGTGAGCGGGTTGGACGACGATGCCATGATCTCCCCTTCGGCAGTGAACTTGAGCTATGCCGACTCAATGCTCCTGAGCGAGTGAATGTTCCCGGGGAGGTGGGTGTTCGCTGTGGGCGATCGGGGAGCGTTGGGGGATGGGGGGCGATGCCGCTTTCTTGCGCTTCAAGGGGTGGACCGGGGGCCGGGGGAGGTAATAGCCTTTGCCCACTAGAGCCCATTACGCAGTGGAGGAGCTACATGGCTCGCGACCCCTTCGACGCCCACTCCTGCCCGGAGGTGATCCGCGCGTGGGTGGACGGCTGGGTTGTGTCGCGGGGCGCCGCCGAACCGGTGTCTCAGCCCTGGGGCCTGACAGTCGACGTAGGACTCCCGCACCACTCCACCCGGCACGTCCTGACCCACGCCGACGAGGCGACGGTCCGCAAACTGGCCGAGGCGTACGCCGCGCCGGGCGTCGCGCTCAAAATCTTCCTGGCCCCGGAGACCGTCATGCCGTGGCTCGGCCCGGAATGGAAACCGGACGGCCCCGGCTGGCTGATGACGACAACCCTGAGCGCGAGAACCCTCAGCCCGACCGAGCCGGCCGAGTGCACGGAGGGGTGCGCGCCACCGGAGGGATACGCACCGCCGGACGGATACGCGTTGAGGTCCTGGGAGCGGGGCGGGGTGACGCGCCTCCTCGTAATCGCACCCGACGGTGGATTCGCGGCGCGCGGCCAGGTGGCAGCGACCGGCCGGACGGCGGTGGTTGACCAGGTCGAGACAGCCCCCGCGCACCGGCGGAAGGGACTGGGCGCACTGGTAATGCGGACGCTCCAGCAAGCGGCTTACGAACAGGGCGCCAGGATCGGCATTCTGGGCGCGACGACGGAGGGACGTGCCCTGTACGAGTCGCTCAACTGGCAGGTACACGCCCCTCTGGTAGGCGTAACCCACTCCGGCGGCGTAACCCACTCCACGCGCTGAAGCAGGAACGACGACCACTGGGGCGGGGGTTGGCGGGCGCAGCGCGCCGGGCCGAAAGATGCACCACTTGTTGCTTCTGGGGGGTGTGGGGCCGTCCCCGGGCGCTTGAGTGTCGGTGGGCCGGGGCGGCGCGTCAAGGGCGCTCCTACGTCGCGTCGCTGCGCGATGGACCTACGGCCCACCCTTGACCCACCACCCCGGCCCACCGCAAACGCTTATAGGGGGACGACGCCAGGAAAACGCCCTGCACGGGAGCGGGATGGGGGCGGGCGTTGGCTTGGTGGCTTGCGGGTGTGTGGTGGGGTGCGCGGTCGGTTCTGGGGCGGCTCGGCCCCTGTCTCGGCGGGTGCGGCACGGCCGTTGGTGCGACACCGACATTGGGATGCACGGGAGCGCCCCGCTCGGTCGGCGGCCGGCCTTGCCGGTCGACGTGCGGGAATCGGCTTCACCCCGACAGGTGGGCGGTCGGCCTCGCTGCACGGCCTGCGGGAATCGACGTCCTCGGCCGGTGGTCGGTGGGGCTGAAGGCTGGCTGCTGATGCTGACGGGGGGCATGTGCAGGTTTGCGGGTTGCCGGGCGAGTCAGGCCGGCCGACGGCTCCAGTTGATGAGTTGGTCGGCTCGTGAGCCGGCCATCGCCTCATGTTCCCGCGCGCATGTAGGCCGGGGAGCCCGCCAGTAGGCGGCTGTGGGGGTCGGGATGGGACAAACTCCACAGTTGGTGAGCCGGAACACCTCACGTGACTCGGTCGTCACATCCGTATCGGTTCGGGCCGCGATGTGTGCGTAACGACCCACCGGGCCGCTCACCTCCGGAACGAATTCGCTCTCGACCCGTCGCCCGCGCTGCGCCGTCGCAGGCGGGTCCCAGTTTCCCGAGGTGGCCCACTTCAGTAGCGGGCCTACGTCACAACCCGTCGCCCGTCACCCGTCACCCGTCCCCGGTGACCGGTGGCCGGTCACCGGTCACCGGTCACCGGTCACCGGTCACCGGTCACCGGTCAGGGTGTCCGCTCGCCGCCCGGCTGGCCTGAGTCGCCCCATCCCCGTCGCCTGCGTGACCATCCGCACGTCGCCCGCAGGCGGTCCGCTTCCCGGCCGGTGTGCTGGCGCGGGTGGGAATGGTGGTGTCACACCAACGTCCGTTCCCGTCAGCCGCTTAGCCAGGGGCCGCACCACCCCAGAAGCCGTCGCGCCCCACCCACACACCCGCCACCCGGCCACGCACGAACAACCACTCACCGAGCCTGACCCGTGGGCTCCCCCCCGGGGGCCGCCCCCCTCAAGCATTGCGTCGGAGGTTCGGCGGTCAAGGGTGGAGCGAAGCGCAATCGCCGCAGGCGACGCGACGCAGGAGCGCCCTTTACCGCCGAACCTCCGACGCCACCCTCCCAAAGGCGGCCCCCACACCAGAAACAACCAACGCCCCCGCCCCC
>NZ_JBSGYQ010000014.1:0-102332 GCF_053610585.1 Streptomyces sp. NPDC054887
GCCCGCCTCCGCCTGTACCACGGGGGGGGCCCCCCCGGTCAACACCCCGCCTTACCTGGGGGCGGGGGGGGGGGGCGGCCGCCGCGGTTCTCCGGCGGCGCCGACTTCCGTGTCCGGCCGGGCCCCCATTGACGCGTGCGGTCGGACCCCCGGGTCCGGCCGGGCCGCCATTGACGCGTGTGCCCCCCGGTCCCCCCGGTCCGGCCGGGCCGCCGCTGACGTGTGCGGTCGGGCTCCCGGGTCCGGGTGCTACCAGGGCAGCTCCCGTACCTGCTGGACGCACAGCACGATGAACAGCAGGCCCGCCGCGATCAGCATTCCGTTGCTGAGCGGGCCGTTGCGCCATTCGGCCGGGGTGCGGGTCGAGTTGAGCAGCCACACGAGCGTCAGTGCCAGGAACGGCATGAAGAACGCGCCGAGCACGCCGTACACCACGACCAGGCCGAACGGCTGGTCCAGCCACAGCAGTGCCATGGGCGGGAAGGTCAGCCACAGCGCGTACGCCCGGAAGGGGAGGGAGCGCTCCTTCACGCCGGCGGCGACCTCCTCCACCGTGCCCACGTCGGCGGGGGCGCCCTTGCGGTCGCGCTGGAGGCGTTCGACGAAGTCGGCGAACATCAGGCTCACGCCGTGCCACACGCCGATGAGGGACGAGAACGACGTGGCGAAGAAGCCGACGAGGAAGAGCTTGGCGGTGACGGCGCCGTACCGGTCCTCGAGGATCCTGCCGAGGTCGATCAGGCCGCGGTCGCCCTTCGTGAGGGCGAGCTGGGAGGAGTGCAGCAGTTCGGCGCCGACGATCAGCATCGCGACGACGAAGATGCCGGTGGTGATGTACGCGACGCGGTTGTCGAGGCGCATCACCTTCATCCATCCGGAGTCGGTCCAGCCCTTGGCGTTCACCCAGTAGCCGTACGCCGCCATGGTGATGGTGCCGCCGACGCCGCCGATCAGGCCGAGGGTGTAGAGGAGCGAGCCGTCGGGGAGGACCGGGGCGAGGCCGGCGAAGGACGCGCCGATGTCCGGGCCGACGCGCAGGGCCACGTACACGACCACCACGAACATCACGCCGACCAGGATCGTCATGACCTTCTCGAAGACGGCGTACTGGTTGAACCAGACGAAGGCCAGGCCGATCAGGCCCGTGACGATCGCCCAGGTCTTGAGGCCGGGACCCTCGGGGAAGAGCGCCACGATGGGGAGGGCGGAGGACGACATGGCGGTCGCGCCGTAGACGAAGCCCCAGATGACGACGTAGATCGCGAAGTAGACGGTGGTCCACCGGCCGAGGCTGCGCCAGCCCTCGAAGAGGGTGCGGCCGGTGGCCAGGTGCCAGCGGCCGGCGGCTTCGGCCAGTGAGATCTTGACGACGCAGCCGATCACGGCGGCCCACATCAGCGTGTAGCCGAACTTGCTGCCCGCGATCAGCGTCGCGACGAGGTCGCCGGCTCCGACGCCGGTCGCGGCGACGACGATGCCCGGGCCGATGTACTTCCAACTGGACTTGCGCGGCGGGGAGACGGCTTTCCCCGTGCCGCTGCCGCTCTCTGTCGTCTCTGCCATGTCGGGCGTCCTCCCGCTCGTCCCCAAGTGGTGATCCACGTCACCAAAGCGGGGTCGGGGGTGATCGCGCAAGAGGACGACGGGGCGGACCGGTGGCCGAACACCGCTCTTGACCCGTTCATGCCATGCGCTCACCATGTGCCCAGCACTCCCGCACGACATGCGTCGCACACCCCCACACTCCCCACCCAGGAGACAGCATGCGACTTCGCATCCGCGGAAGAGGGTCCGCCGCGTCCGGCGCCTCCGCCAGGTCCGCCACTCTCGCGGGCCTCGCGGCCCTCGTGGCACTCGCCGTGGCGGCCCCGCTCACCGCGAACGCGTCCACGTCCGGGGCGCGATCCGCCCCCGCCGCCGCAGCCGAGGAAGTGATCAAGCAGTACGAGATCCACGGTCCGGCCACCGCCGCCGACCGCACCGCCGTCGCGGCCACCGGCGTGTCGGTGGACGAGTCCGACGACCACTCCGTCGTCGTCAGCGCCAACGCGGCCCAGCTCAAGCGGCTGAAGGCGCTCGGTTACGCGCCGAAGGCGCTGCCGGGGCCGCCGGCCCGCCTCAACGGGCTGGCCGCCGAACCGTTCGACTTCCCGCCCGCCGACTCGCGCTACCACAACTACGCCGAGATGAACGCGGAGATCGACCAGCGCCTCCAGCAGTACCCCAACCTCATGAGCAAGCGCGTGATCGGGAAGTCGTACCAGGGCCGCGATCTCATCGCCATCAAGATCAGCGACAACGTGGCGACCGACGAGAACGAGCCCGAGGTCCTCTTCACCCACCACCAGCACGCCCGCGAGCACCTGACCGTCGAGATGGCGCTCTACCTGCTGCGCGAGCTGGGGGCGGGCTACGGCTCCGACTCCCGGATCACCAACGCCGTCAACGGCCGCGAGATCTGGATCATCCCCGACCTCAACCCGGACGGCGGCGAGTACGACATCGCGTCGGGTTCGTACCGCAGCTGGCGCAAGAACCGGCAGCCCAACAGCGGTTCGTCGTACGTCGGTACGGACATGAACCGCAACTGGAACTACAAGTGGGGCTGCTGCGGCGGTTCCTCGGGGTCGTTCGGTTCGGAGACGTACCGGGGCCGCGCGGCCGAGTCCGCTCCCGAGGTGAAGGTCGTCGCCGACTTCGTCCGCTCCCGGATCGTCGGCGGGAAGCAGCAGATCAGGACCGGCATCGACTTCCACACGTACAGCGAGCTGGTGCTCTGGCCGTTCGGCTACACGAACGCGGACACGGCGCCCGGCATGACCCAGGACGACCGCAACGCCTTCGCCGCCGTCGGCCAGAAGATGGCGGCGAGCAACGGCTACACGCCGGAGCAGTCGAGCGACCTCTACATCACCGACGGGTCGATCGACGACTGGCTGTGGGGCAACCAGCGGATCTTCGGGTACACCTTCGAGATGTACCCGAGGAGTTCCGGCGGGGGCGGGTTCTACCCTCCCGACGAGGTGATCGAACGCGAGACCAGCCGCAACCGGGACGCGGTGCTGCAACTGCTGGAGAACTCCGACTGCATGTACCGGTCGATCGGCAAGGAGCAGCAGTACTGCGGCTGAGTGACCGTGAGCGCCAGTGACTGAGTGCGAGTGGCTGGTGCGAATGGTTGGTGCAAGTGGCCGGCGCGAGAGGCCGAGTGGCGGTGGCGTGGCGGTGGGGTGTGAGTCCCCGCCCCGGCCGCCGCCTCTCGGTCGTCGCCGGGGCCGCCCCGGGGGCCGTCGGCCTCTTCGTCGCCGTCAGCGTCCTGTGGGCGCTCCGGGCTGGTGGCCCCGGCCTGCGAGGTAGAAGTGCAGCACGGGGGCCAGGTGGGCGAACCACTCCTGGAGCTTGGCCTGGTTGCGGGCCGCGACCACGCCTTCGTAGAACCGGCCGTCGGGCAGCACGACCGCCACCATGAGGACTCCGCCACCGGGGCCGGCCTTGTAGTGGACGGTCGCGATGTCGTGCCAGGGGAAGTCGAGGGTGGCGCCGTCGCGTTCGAGCGACACGCCTTCGGAGTCGACCACGACCGCGTTGCGCCGGTCCGCCGCCAGGAAGTCCGGGCCGGGTGCGGGTGACGGGTGTACGGGTGCGGGTGCGCCCGCGGGCTGCGGTGCGTACGGCGAAGGTGCGTGGGGTGCGGGTGCGTGGGGTGCGGGGGCGTACGGCGAAGGGGCGTACGGCGGTTGGGGGGCGTAGGCCGGGGGCGGCGGGCCGAAGCCCTGGGGTGGCGGGGCGTACGTACCCGGCACCGCGCCGCCCTGCTGTCCGGTCTGTTCGTCCATGCCCCCAGTATGGACGCCCGCCCGCCGCGGTCACCGAACACGCCCACCTACGGCGCAAGCCCGTTCGCCGCCGTCGGCCGCGTGCTACACCGGGCCCGACCACTCCCCGCGGCGAACTGGACGCTACGCATGCACGTACGACTCTTGGCGCGATCCGTCTGTGACCGATCCCCGGCCACCCCGGCCCGGCGCACGCGTGCCCGTTCCTGGGCGGCGCTGCTGGTGGCCGCGCTGCTGCCGCTGTCCGCCGCCGCCCCGGCACTGGGCGTGCCCGCCGACGCGCAGGACGTGCGGGCCGTACGGGCGGCCGGGTCCCCGGAGCGGCTGACGCCGGACCTGGTCGCGCTGACGCAGCGGCTGCGCGTGCCGGGGGCGGTCGTGTCCGTCAGTACGCCCGAGTGGGGTACCTGGACCACGACGATCGGGACCGGCGACCTCGCGACCGCAAGGCCGATCAGTACCGCCGACCACATGCGTGTCGGCAGCATCACCAAGACCTTCACGGCGACGGTGATCCTCCAGCTCGTCGACGAAGACAGGCTGTCGCTCGACGATCCGGTGGCGGCCTACCGCCCGGACGTGCCCAACGGGAAGAACATCACCGTCCGCCACCTGCTCCAGATGACCAGCGGGCTCTACAACTACTCCGAGGACCTGGGCTTCAACCAGCGGCTCGACCGGAAGCCGCAGGCGCGGTGGACTCCCGGGGAGCTGCTGGACGTGGCGTTCAGCCACCGCCCGTACTTCAAGCCGGGCAAGGGGTGGCACTACTCCAACACGAACTACGTGCTGCTCGGGCTCATCGCCGAGCAGCTCACCCGTCAGCCGCTCGGGCGGCTGCTCCAGGAGCGGGTGTTCGGCCCGGTCGGCATGCACAGGACCGCGTTCGCCAACGGCTCGTCGATTCCCGGTCCGTACGCGCGGGGCTACCAGTTCATCGGCAACGTCGCGAGCCTGACCGCGCCGGTGCTGACCGGGAAGAAGGCCGCGTGGGCGAACTGGTCGGCCGGCGACCCGCTGGACGTCACGCACGTCGACGCCTCGTGGGCGTACGCCGCGGGCGCCGCCGCGTCCACCGTGGACGACCTGCGGCGATGGGCGCCGGCCCTGGCCACCGGGGCTCTGCTGAGCCCCGAGGTGCAGCGGGAGCGGCTGAACTTCGTCCCCACGTCCGACGTGCCCGGCAGGCCCACCTACGGGCTGGGGATCGCGAAGATCGACGGGTTCCTCGGCCACGACGGGCAGATCCCCGGCTACAACAGCTTCGTGGGCCACGACCCCGAGCGCGGAGCGACCATCGTGGTGCTCGTCAACCTGAACCAGTCGCCCGACGGCAGCGCGCCGGCCGACGAGCTGACCAAGTTCCTCATCGCCGAGCTCTTCCCCCGCGCGGGCACGGCCAGGGGCTGACGGTCGTACCCGTACCGCGCCCCGCCTCCTCTACGGCCGAGGAGGCGGGGCGCGGCGTCGTCAGAGCGCCAGGCTGAGGAGCGCCGCGACGGCGAAGCCCGCGACGGACAGGACCGACTCCAGCACCGTCCAGGACTTCAGGGTGTCCCGCTCGGATATGCCGAAGTACTTGGCGACGATCCAGAAACCGCCGTCGTTGACGTGCGAGGCGAAGATCGAGCCGGCCGAGATCGCCATGATGACCAGGGCAAGGAACGCCTGGGAGTGGCCGCCGTTCTCGACGAGGGGGAGGACGATGCCGGCGGTGGTGACGATGGCGACCGTCGCCGAGCCCTGCGCGACGCGCAGCACGAGGGAGATCAGGTACGCGAGGACGACGACGGGCAGACCCACGTCGTTGAACGTGTCGGACAGGGCCTGGGCGACGCCGCTCGCCTTGAGGACCGCGCCGAAGACACCGCCCGCGCCGACGACCAGCAGGATGTTGCCGACGGGCTTGAGGGACGAGGTCGACACCTGCTCCAGGGACTTGCGCGACCAGCCGCGCCGGATGCCGAGCAGGTAGTACGCCATCAGCAGCGCGATCGTCAGGGCGACGAAGGGGTGGCCGAAGAACTCGACGACCGAGCGCGGGGTGGACGGGTCGAGCGCGATGGAGGAGAACGTCGCGGCCAGGATGAGGACCAGCGGCGTGCCGATGATGGTGAGGACCGTGGCGAGCGGGACGGGCTGCTCCTGGGTGCCCCGGCCGGCGGCGGTCCGCTCTGCGGCGACGGCGGCCTTGGCGTCCTCGGCGGCCTCCACCATGTCCTGCGGGACCTCGACGAAGACGCGCTTGCCGATCCAGGCGGCGTACGCCCAGGCCGCGAGCACGGCGGGGACGCCGCAGACGACGCCCATGAGGATGACCCAGCCGAGCGACACCTGGAAGAGGCCGGCGGCGGCGACGGGACCCGGGTGCGGGGGCAGGAACGCGTGGGTCATGGAGAGGCCGGCGAGCAGCGGCATCGCGTACAGCAGGATCGACTTGCCGGAACGCTTGGCGGCGGCGTACACGATCGGGGCGAGGACGAAGATGCCGACGTCGAAGAAGACCGGGATGCCGAAGATGAGGCCGGTGAGGCCCATGGCGAGCGGGGCGCGCTTCTCGCCGAAGAGGCCCAGCAGGCGCGAGGACAGCACCTCGGCCCCGCCGCTGACTTCGAGTATCGCGCCGAGCATCGTGCCGAGGCCGATGATGATCGCGACGTGGCCGAGGATGCCGCCCATGCCGGATTCGATGACGGAGACGACGGCCGACTTCTGGACCGTGCCGAAGAGTTCGGTGACCGACAGGCCCGCGCCGAGGCCGACCGCGATGGAGACGGCGAGGAGCGCGACGAACGGCTGGAGCCTGACCTTGATGATGAGGACCAGGAGCAGGGCGATGCCGAGGGCGGCGACGGTCAGGAGGCCGGCGGTGCCGTCGACGAGGGCGAGGAGACCGCCGGTGTGGGGTGGGGTCTGAGCGGTGGCGGTGGCGGCGAGCAGCATGCGGGGGACCTCGTCATTCCACGGGGCTTTCGGGCAGGGGGGATCGCGGCACGGCGCCCGGGCGGTGGGCGCCGTGCCGTGACGGCGTACGGGGAAGGGGGTGCGGGGCGCGGGTGCGGGGCGCGTCAGCTCAGGACGGCGAGCGCGTCGATCTCGACGAGGAGTCCGGCCGGGAGCCCGACGTAGACGGTCGTACGGGCGGCGGGGGCCTCCTTGAGGCCCTGCTCCTCGAAGTACGCGTTGTAGATCTCGTTCATCTCGGCGAAGTGGCCGGTGTCGGTGAGGTAGACGCGCATCATCATCACGTCGTCCCAGGTCGCACCGCCCGCCTCCAGGATCGCCTTGACGTTGGCGAAGGTCTGGAGGGTCTGCACGCGCAGGGTCGGGCCCGCGGGCGTGGGCGCCTCGCCCTCCACGGCCGGCAGGAAGCCGACCTGACCGGCGACCTGGAGGATGTTGCCCTTGCGTACGCCGTGGGAGAACCTGGCCGGCGGGGCGGTGTGGGTGGGCGGGGTGATCGCGGTCTTCTCGCTCATGCGCTTGCTTCCTTCGGGGGTGTGTTTCCTGAGTACTCCCTGCTGATGGCGTCGGCGGTGCGGCGCACCAGCGGCAGGAGGGTGAGGAGTTCCTCGGCGGTGACGACGACGTTCGGCGCGGACACCGACATGGCGGCGACGACCCGGCCGTCCGCGCCGCGGACGGGGGCCGCGACGCAGTTGATGGACTCCTCGTGGCCGCCGAGGTCGGTGGCCCAGCCCTGTTCGCGTACGAGCGCCAGCTCCTTGAGGAAGGCGGCGGCGTTCGGTGTCGAACGGGAGGTGTACGCCGGGTAGTCGAGCTTCTCCGCGAGGGCGCGGCGCTCGGCCTCGGGGAGGTCGGCCAGCAGCAGTTTCGCGACGGCGGCGACGGTGATCGCGACGGGTTTGCCGATGCGCGAGTACATGCGGACGGGGTAGCGGCTCTCGACCTTGTCGATGTAGAGGACCTCGACCTCGGTCTCCTCGTACACGGCGAGGTGGACGGTGTGCCCGCACGCGGTGTTGAGGGCGGCGAGGTGGGGGTGGGCGATCTCGCGCACGTCGAGGTTCTCGACGGCTTCCTGGGCGAGGGCGAAGAGGCGGGCGCCGAGGCGGTAGCGCTGGTCCTGCTGCCGGTAGACGAGGCCGTGCTCGTGGAGGGTGCGCAGGAGGCGCAGGGCGGTGGACTTGTGCACGCCGAGGCGGTCGGCGACCTGTCCGAGGTCGGCCGGTCCCTGCGCGAGCAGCGGCAGGATGCTCAGCGCTCGGTCGACGGTCTGGCTCATGGCGTACGTTCCTCCTGGTCGTCGGCGCCCTGTGCGGGGGCTGGACCGGCTGCGGCCGCTTCGCCCGCTTCGGTCCACCCCGGGCCGAGACGAAGTCTCCCCCAGGCGTCCGGGTCGAGGGCCGCCAGGCGGTCGGCGTGCGCGCGGGACGGGGGCGTGCCGAGGTCGCCGGGGACGGTGAGCGCCGCGGCGGCCATGAGGTGACCGTGCCGGAGCCGGTCGCGTACGGGGAGCCCGCGCAGGGTCGCGGAGAGGAATCCGGCGGCGAAGGCGTCCCCGGCGCCGACGGGGGCGACGACGTCGACGCGGAGGGCGGGGACGGTGGTGACGGTGTCCCCGCCCGTGGCGGCGCGGGTGTAGGCCGTCGCGCCCGTGGCGCCCTGTTTGACCACCAGGGTGTCCGGTTGGGGCAGCGTCTCGCGGATCGCGGACGCGCCCCGCACGCCCCAGGCCGTCTCGGCCTCGTCCTCGCCGACGAAGACGAGGTCCGCGCCGCGCGCGAGGTCGAGCAGCACCCGGGGGCCGTCCGCCCCGCGCCACAGGTGCGCGCGGTGGTTCACGTCGAAGGAGACCAGCGGGCGGCCGGCGCGGCGGGCGGTCAGTGTGCGCATCAGCGCGAGGCAGTCGGCGGAGAGCGCCGCCGTGATGCCGGACAGGTGCAGTACCCGGCCCGCGGCCAGTGCGCCGAGCGGCACGGTGCGCGGGGACATGGCGGAGGCGGCGGACCCGGCGCGGTAGTAGACGACCTCGAAGCCGTCGGCGTCGCGGTCGTCCGCCGTGCGGAAGTAGACGCCGGTGGGGCGGTCGGGGTCGCGCCGGACGGCGGAGGTGTCGACTCCGTAGGCGGCGATGGTGTCGACGAGGTGGTCGCCGAAGCCGTCCGCGCCGACCCTGCCGACCCACCGCGTGCGGTGCCCGGCGGCGGCGAGTGCGCAGGCGACATTGGACTCCGCGCCCCCGATGCCTCGCCCGAAGGAGGGTACGTCGGCGAGGCGGCCGGGCCGGGAGGGCAGGAACGTCACCATGGACTCGCCGAGGCAGACGACATCCACCGTCACGGCGTCCGCTCCTGGCTCTGCTGGTTCGTCCGCGGGCGCGGTCACGATCGGGCTCCTCACCATTGACCCTGCGTCGGCTCGGATGTTAGACAGCGTTCAGCGTTACGCGCAATGGTCGTTGCACATGCTGCAACATGACGTGTGAGGAGGCCAGTATGGCCGTCGACAACCCGGCCGGACGAGGCGCCGACCGTACGGACGGTGCGGGCCGAGCGGCCCTCGCGGCGCTCGCCGGGGAGCGCGTGGACCACCGCTTCAAGGCGCTCCCGCCGGACGCCGACGGGCTGACCGTCGGCGAGCTCGCCGCCGAGCGGCGCAACCTCTTCACGGGCGGCTTCACCACCCCCGTCCTCGCGCTCTCCGCCGAGTCGCTCGAACACAACCTCGCCGCGCTGGAGACGTACGCCGAGCGCCACGGCCTCGCGTTCGCCCCGCACGGGAAGACGTCGATGGCGCCCCAGCTCTTCGCCCGCCAGCTGGAGCGCGGTGCGTGGGGCATCACCGCCGCCGTCCCGCACCAGGCGCGCGTCTACCGGGCGTACGGCATCCAGCGCGTCTTCCTCGCCAACGAGGTCGTCGACGCGGCGGCGCTGCGCTGGCTGGCCGCGGAACTCGACGCGGACCCCGGCTTCCGCTTCGTCTGCTACGTCGACTCCGTGCGCGGAGTGCGCCTGATGGACGAGGCGCTGCGGGCGGCCGCCGCGTCCCGCCCGGTGGAGGTGGTCGTCGAACTCGGCGCCGGGGAGGGCGCCCGTACCGGTGCCCGGACGGCCGCCGACTGCGCGGCGGTCGCGGACGCGGTCGCGGCCACGTCGACGCTGCGGCTGGTGGGAATGGCCGGGTACGAGGGCGAGGTCCCCCGGGCGGACGGCGACCGGGTGCGCGCGTGGGTGCGTGAACTGGTCGCGGTGGCGGTGGAGTTCGACAAGGCCGGCCGGTTCGCCGGGGCGCCGGAGATCGTGGTCAGCGCGGGTGGCAGCGCGTGGTTCGACGCGGTCGCGGAGGTGTTCGCCGAGATCCCCGAGCTGTCGCTGCCGGTCCTCAAACTGCTCCGGTCCGGCGCCTACGTGTCGCACGACGACGGCCACTACAGCCGCCTCACCCCGTTCAACCGGGTCGCGCGGGAGGGCGGACTCCAGCCGGCGTTCCGCCTGTGGGCGCAGGTCGTCTCCCGGCCCACCCCGGAGCAGGCGTTCGTCAACGCGGGCAAGCGGGACGCGGCGTACGACCTGGACCTGCCGGTGGCGCAGGCGGTACGGGACGCCGAAACGGGCGAGATCCGCCCGGCGCACGGCATCACGGTCACCGGACTGTCGGACCAGCACGCCTGGGTGCGTACGGAGCCGGAGGCCCGTCTGGAGGTCGGCGACTGGCTCGGGCTCGGCCTCTCGCACCCGTGCACGTCGTTCGACAAGTGGCAGCTCATCCCCCTGGTGGAGGCGGACGGCACGGTCACGGACTACATCCGCACGTTCTTCTAGCCCGCGGCGGCCCGGCGCGGGGGCGGCGGCCCCCGCCCGTCGCCCCCTGTTCCGCAGCCACCGAGAGAGGCGAACAGCCATGGACCTCGTCATCCGCGACGTACGCGTCATCGACGGCACCGGCGGTGCCTCCTACCGCGCCGACGTCGGCCTGGCCGGGGGCCGCGTCGCCCGGATCCGGCGGCCCGGCGACGGCGGCCCGCGGCTCGGCGCGCCGCGCACGCTGGACGCGCACGGCCTCGCCCTCTCCCCCGGCTTCATCGACATGCACGCCCACAGCGACCTCGCGCTGCTCCGCGACCCCGACCACAGCGCCAAGGCGGCCCAGGGCGTGACGCTCGAAGTCCTCGGCCAGGACGGCCTGTCGTACGCACCGGTCGACGACCGCACCCTGGCGGAGGTCCGCAGGACGATCACCGGCTGGAACGGCGGCGGGCCCGGGGACACGAGCGTCGACTTCGACTGGCGGACCGTCGGCGAGTACCTCGACCGGCTGGACCGGGGCATCGCCGTCAACGCCGCGTACCTCGTCCCGCAGGGCACGGTCCGCATGTACGCGACCGGCTGGGAGGACCGGCCGGCCACCCCCGCCGAGCTGGCCCGCATGCGGCAGCTCGTCGCCGAGGGCATGGAGCAGGGCGCCGTCGGCATGTCCTCGGGCCTGACGTACACCCCCGGCATGTACGCGGACGACGCCGAACTGACGGAACTGTGCCGCGTGGTGGCGCGGTACGGCGGCTACTACTGCCCCCACCACCGCTCGTACGGCGCCGGGGCCCTGGCGGCCTACGAGGAGATGACGACCCTCGCCCGCGACGCGGGCTGCGCGCTGCACCTGGCCCACGCCACCATGAACTTCGGCGTGAACAAGGGCCGGGCACCCGACCTCCTCGCCCTGCTCGACGGGGCGCTCGCCGCGGGCGCCGACATCTCGCTCGACACCTACCCCTACACACCGGGCTGCACGACGCTCGTCGCCATGCTGCCGAGCTGGGCGAACGAAGGAGGTCCCGAGGCGGTGCTCGCCCGTCTGCGGGACGACGGGAGCGCCGAGCGGATCCGGCACCACCTGGAGGTGGTCGGCTCGGACGGCTGCCACGGCGTCCCCATCGAGTGGGACACGATCGAGATATCCGGTGTGAGCGACCCGGCGCTCGCGGGCTGCGTGGGCAGGACGATCGCCGAGTCCGCCGCCCTGCGGGGCGAGGAACCCTGGGCCACCGCCCGCCGTCTGCTCGTCGACGACCACCTCGGCCCGACGATCCTCCAGCACGTCGGCCATGAGGAGAACGTCCGCGCGATCATGCGCCACCGGGTCCACACCGGCGGCAGCGACGGCATCCTCCAGGGCGACAAGCCGCACCCGCGCGCGTACGGCACCTTCCCCCACTATCTGGGCCACTACGCCCGCGACCTGGGCGTCCTGTCGCTGGAGGAGTGCGTCGCGCACCTCACCTCGCGCCCGGCGGCGCGCCTGCGGCTGCCGGACCGGGGGCTCGTACGGGAGGGATACCGCGCCGACCTGGTGCTGTTCGACCCGGACACCGTCGCGGCGGGCTCCACCTTCGAGGCCCCGCGCACCCTGCCGGTGGGCATCCCGCACGTCCTGATCGACGGCCGGTTCGTGATCGAGGACGGGAAGCGGACGGACGTCCTCGCGGGGCGGTCGGTACGGCGTACCGCCTGAGCGCGGGACCGTCCCGCGAAGGCGGGGGCGCTACCGCACCGGCGCGGGGCGCTTCGAGCCGTCGGCCGGCCCGTCGCCCGGACCGCCGGGCGTCGCGGCGGTCCGCGCCGGCGCGGGGTCCGCGTGGGTGCGCATCGAGGGCAGGGCGACGGCCGGGGTCGTGCGGCGTACGGGCCCGCTCGCCGGTCCGCCGGTACGCCGGAAGCCCGCCGGTGGCGGCCACCGGCCGCTCTCGCGCAGCAGCAGCACCGCACCCAGCGCGCACACGGCCCCCGCGAGGTAGAAGCCGTAGCCCGGGGTGCTGCCCGTGGGGTGCGTCTCGTAGACGAGGGCGGCCGACAGCACCGAAAGGACGCGGCCGAGCCGGCCGTTCCAGGCGGTGGCCGCGACGACGGCCGTGCCCCAGAGCAGGTACCACGGCTGCACCATCGGCGAGAGGGCCACCAGCGCCACCAGCGCCACGCCCAGTGCGTGGACCGGGTGCGGCGGCGGACCGCCCCGCCAGGGCCGCACCCGGCGGAAGGTGGCCAGGGCGGCGTACCCGATGACGGCGACCGCGAGGACGAGGCCCAGCGTCTGGAACACGCGCTTGACCGGCTGCGGGTCCCAGCCCCACAGGGCCCGCGCCAACTCGCCGGCGCCCAGGCCGATGTCGCTCGTGGCCGACAGCGCGGTGTGGATGGTCCCGGCGACGCTCTGCGTGTGCAGCCATCCGAAGCCGGTGCCGCAGAGCAGGGTGGCGGTCACGGCGACCGCCGCGGCGACCAGACCGGGGACGGCGAACGCCTTGGCGACGCGCCACGGCAGGGGGCCGGAGGTGCGGCGTACGGCGAGGGTTCCGACGAAGAGCAGGGCGACGGCCGCCGGCGACTTGACCATCATCGCCAGCGCGACGACGGCGCTGCCGAGGATCCAGCGGCCGCGCAGCGCGCACACCAGGCCCGTCAGCATGAGGGCGATCATCAGGCCGTCGTTGTGCATGCCGCCCACGACGTGCATCAGCAGCAGCGGGTTGAGGGCGCCGAGCCACAGCGCGCCGGTCTCACTGGCGCCCCGCGCGCGGGCGATGCGGAGCGTGGCCCAGACGATCAGGGCGAGCGCGGCGAGGGCGACGAGCCGCATCCCGAGTACGGCGGGGACGATCCGGCCGTCGGTCACGAGCGCGACCCATTTCGCCAGCACGAGGAAGACGGGCCCGTACGGGGCCGGGCTGTCCCTCCACTGGGCGCCGCTGCTCGCCGCCGCGTCGGCGCCGAGTTCGTCCGGGCCGATGAGCGAGGGGCCGGACGTGTAGACGTCGTGGCCCTCGACGACCATCGCGCCCTGGGCGATGTAGCTGTAGACGTCGGCGCTGTGCAGCGGAGGCGCCGCCACGAGCGGGGCCGCCCACCAGACCAGCGTGACCAGCACGTCGCGCACCTCGCCCGCCGCGCCCCGGGCCACGAGCCGCCCGTACTGCCACCAGGCCGCGACCAGCACGGTCAGGCCCAGATACGCCAGGACGGCGGCGACCGCGGTCGTCGTGGTCCCGTGGGGTATCCACAGCCCCCACGGGTCGCGAGCCGGCAGCCTCCCGGCGGCCATGCCGCCCACGGCCGCGGCGACCGATCCGGCGGCGCCCAGCCGGCGGTACCCGGCAGCACTCAGCGTCCACATGAACGGTCAACTTATCCGAGCCGGGGAAACGGCCGGAGGACGCGTGGGAACGGCCGGGCGGCGGAGCGGGCCGGGGAGGTCACGCCACTTCGGCACCGCCGTCACCGCTGCTGTCACAGCCACCGTCGGCCTGACCGTGACCGCCACCGTCAGCCTGCCGTGACCGCCGCCGTCGCGGCCGCCGTCACCGCCGCCGGTTCGGTGATTCGTGCAGGTCAGGGCGGTGGCGCCGGGACCGCCGCGCACCCGCGTGGCCAAAAACACGAAGCGGGTCCCGTTATGCACCCGTAAGGTGGCCAGCATGCAGGTGATCCAGTCGACGAAGCTCGCAAACGTCTGTTACGAAATCCGCGGCCCCGTGCTCGAGGAGGCGATGCGGCTCGAAGCGGCGGGTCACCGCATCCTCAAGCTCAACACCGGCAACCCGGCGGCGTTCGGTTTCGAGTGCCCGCCCGAGATCCTTGAGGACATCCTCCGCAACCTCGCGGGCGCGCACGGCTACGGCGACGCGAAGGGCCTGCTGGCGGCGCGGCGCGCGGTCATGCAGCACTACCAGACCAAGGGCATCGAGCTGGACGTCGAGGACATCTACCTCGGCAACGGCGTCTCCGAGCTGATCCAGATGTCGATGCAGGCGCTGCTCGACGACGGCGACGAGGTGCTCGTACCGGCGCCGGACTACCCGCTGTGGACCGCGTCCGTCTCGCTGGCCGGCGGCACCGCCGTGCACTACCGCTGCGACGAGCAGGCCGACTGGATGCCGGACCTCGCCGACATCGAGCGCAAGATCACGGACCGCACCAAGGCCATCGTGATCATCAACCCGAACAATCCGACGGGTGCGGTGTACGACGACGAGATGCTGCGGGGGCTGACCGAGATCGCCCGCCGCCACAACCTGATCGTCTGCTCCGACGAGATCTACGACCGGATCCTGTACGACGGCGCCACGCACACGCCGACCGCCGCCATCGCGCCCGACCTGCTCACCCTCACCTTCAACGGCCTGTCGAAGAACTACCGCGTCGCCGGCTACCGCAGCGGCTGGCTGGCGGTCTGCGGCCCGAAGGCGCACGCCTCCTCGTACATCGAGGGGCTCACGATCCTCGCCAACATGCGCCTGTGCGCCAACATGCCGTCGCAGCACGCGGTGGCCACGGCGCTCGGCGGCCGGCAGTCGATCGAGGACCTGGTGCTGCCGGGCGGCCGGATCCTGGAGCAGCGGAACACGGCGTACGAACTGCTCACCCAGATCCCGGGCATCACCTGCGTGAAGCCCAAGGGCGCCCTGTACCTCTTCCCGCGCCTCGACCCCAAGGTCTACAAGATCAAGGACGACCGCGAGATGGTCCTCGACCTGCTGCGGGCCGAGAAGATCATGGTCGTGCAGGGTACGGGCTTCAACTGGCCCGAGCCGGACCACTTCCGCATCGTGACGCTCCCGGCGGTGGAGGAGCTGGCGGACGCCGTGACGCGGATCGGGACCTTCCTGGACGGATACGGGCAGCCGTAGGCGGGGGCCGCCCCTACGGATCGACCGGACTCAACTTTAGACAGAATCTAATGTAGGCTGGAGTCCTGATCCTGTCAGGAGGCCATCCATGTACGAGCCGATCCGTACCAAGTCGGTGCACCGCATGGCCGCCGACCGGGCCGACTTCCCGCACCGCTCCCGCGAGGAGGAGCTGGACATCCAGCTCGCCGGACACCTGGCGGCGCTCCTCGCGGTCACCGACGAGCTGGGTCTGGGCGCGGCGGCCGACCGCATCGCCACCCAGGTCGCCCGGCTGCGCGGTGCCCCGCCGGCCCGGCACGCCGGTCTCACCCACGCGGACCCGATCGCGCTCCATCGCCGCGCCCACGAGCTGGCGGGCCGCGCGCTCGTCGTCGCCGCCTCGCGCGCCGACACGGCGGTCGCGATCCTGGCCGCCGAGCGCATGGACGCCCACGCGGCCGCGCTCGAAGAGCTCCTCGTCGGAGCCCACTGACGGCCCCGGCCCGCGTGCCTTCGCGGCGCACGGGCCGGGTGCCACCGAATGAACCGCTCCCCCGGCGAAAAGAACAACCCCCGAAGCCGTGAGGGGGCTTCGGGGGTTGTGCCGCGGCGGGTCTGTGACCCCACAGGTCAGGGCGGATGTCAGGAAGGCCCGGCCGCGGAGTCCGGTGGCGCGGGGATCAGCCCAGGCGCTCCACGAGCGCGTGGTACTCGTCCCACAGCTCCTTCGGGGCGTGGTCGCCGAAGGTGTTCAGGTGCTCGGGGACCAGGGCGGCCTCCTCGCGCCAGACCTCCTTGTCGACCGTCAGCAGGAAGTCCAGCTCGTCCTCGGACAGGTCCAGGCCGTCGGTGTCCAGGGAGCCCTTCGCCGGCAGGATGCCGATGGGGGTCTCGACGCCCTGGGCCCTGCCCTCCAGGCGCTCGACGATCCACTTGAGCACGCGGCTGTTCTCACCGAAGCCCGGCCACACGAACTTGCCCGCGTCGTTCTTGCGGAACCAGTTGACGTAGTAGATCTTCGGCAGCTTGGCCGGGTCCTTGTCGGCGCCGACCTTGACCCAGTGGCCCATGTAGTCGCCCATGTTGTAGCCGCAGAACGGCAGCATGGCGAACGGGTCGCGGCGCAGCTCGCCGACCTTGCCCTCGGCGGCGGCGGTCTTCTCGGAGGCGACGTTCGCGCCGAGGAAGACACCGTGCTGCCAGTTGAAGGACTCGGTCACCAGCGGCACGGCGGTCGCGCGGCGGCCACCGAAGAGGATCGCCGAGATCGGCACGCCCTTGGGGTCCTCCCACTCGGGCGCGATAATCGGGCACTGGCCGGCCGGGACGGTGAAGCGGGCGTTGGGGTGGGCGGCGGGGGTGCCGGACTCGGGGGTCCAGTCGTTGCCCTTCCAGTCCGTGAGGTGCGCGGGCGCCTCCTCGGTCATGCCCTCCCACCACACGTCGCCGTCGTCGGTGAGCGCGACGTTCGTGAAGACGGAGTTGCCCCACATCGTCTTCATCGCGTTGGCGTTGGTGTGCTCACCGGTGCCGGGCGCGACGCCGAAGAAACCGGCCTCCGGGTTGATCGCGTAGAGCTGGCCGTCCTCGCCGAACCGCATCCAGGCGATGTCGTCGCCGATGGTCTCGACGGTCCAGCCGGAGATCGTGGGCTCCAGCATGGCCAGGTTGGTCTTGCCGCAGGCCGACGGGAACGCGGCGGCGACGTACTTCGGCTCGCCCTTCGGCGGGGTGAGCTTGAGGATCAGCATGTGCTCGGCCAGCCAGCCCTCGTCGCGCGCCATGACGGACGCGATGCGCAGGGCGTAGCACTTCTTGCCGAGCAGGGCGTTGCCGCCGTAGCCGGAGCCGTAGGACCAGATCTCGCGGTCCTCGGGGAAGTGCGAGATGTACTTCGTGGAGTTGCACGGCCACGGGACGTCGGCCTCGCCCTCGGCGAGCGGCGCGCCGAGGGTGTGGACGGCCTTGACGAAGAAGCCGTCGGTGCCGAGCTCGTCGAGGACGGCCTGACCCATCCGGGTCATCGTGCGCATCGAGACGGCGACGTACGCCGAGTCGGTGATCTCGACGCCGATGGCGGAGAGCGGGGAGCCGACCGGGCCCATGCAGAACGGGACGACGTACATGGTGCGGCCGCGCATCGAGCCGCGGAAGACGCCCTGCTCGCCGGCGAAGATCTCCCGCATCTCGGCGGGGGCCTTCCAGTGGTTGGTCGGGCCCGCGTCCTCCTCCTTCTCGGAGCAGATGAACGTGCGGTCCTCGACGCGGGCGACGTCGCTCGGGTCGGACGCGGCGTAGTAGGAGTTCGGGCGCTTGACCGGGTCCAGCTTCTTGAACGTGCCCTTGGCCACGAGCTCCTCGGCGAGCCGCTCGTACTCGGCCTCCGAGCCGTCGCACCAGACGATCCGGTCCGGCTCGGTGAGGGCTGCGATCTCGTCGACCCAGGAGATCAGCTCCTGGTGTTTCGTCGGAAGGGTGGTGGGAGCCGCGTTCTCGCGCGCCACGGTTGCTCCTAAGTGAGGGTGTTTTCAGGTGTATGCCCCGTGGGGGCTGCGACCCGGATGCTTCACGACGTTGTTTCGCTGGCGCTCATCCGGTGCCGACCGCACTCAAATGATGATCCGTGGAGAGCGCCCATATGTCCAGGGGGCCTCTCACGTGAGCATCACCACTCATTTCGCCCCTACCTGCGCGTAACCTACGGTGGCGTAGCTAGGATTGATCGCATGACGTCCGCCCAGTCCGACCAGCGCACCAACCCCGACGGCCCCGGGGAGGGGCCCGTCGAGATCGACCTTCCGAGCCCCGTCAAACCGAAGCTGCGCGGCTGGCTGCACGCCGGCATGTTCCCCGCCGTGCTGATCGCCGGCGTGACGCTCGTCGTCCTCGCGGAATCCACCCGCGCCCGCGTGGCCTGCGGGATCTACGTCCTGACGGCATGCCTGCTCTTCGGCGTCAGCGCGGTCTACCACCGGGGCACCTGGGGGCCCCGGGGCGAGGCCGTGCTGCGCAGGCTCGACCACGCCAACATCTTCCTGATCATCGCCGGCACCTACACCCCTCTCACGGTCCTCCTGCTGCCCGACTCGACGGGCCGCACCCTGCTGTGGGCGGTCTGGGCGGCGGCCGTCGCCGGCATCGTGTTCCGGGTCTTCTGGGTCGGCGCCCCGCGCTGGCTCTACACCCCCTGCTACATCGCGATGGGTTGGGCGGCCGTCTTCTTCCTGCCCGACTTCATGCGCGCGGGAGGCATCGCCGTCCTGGTGCTGGTCATCGTCGGCGGGCTGCTCTACAGCGCCGGCGGCGTGATCTACGGCCTCAAGCGCCCCAACCCGTCACCGCGGTGGTTCGGGTTCCACGAGGTGTTCCACTCGCTGACCCTGGCCGCGTTCGCCGCGCACTACGTGGGCATCTCGATGGTCGCCTATTCGGCCTGACAGCCCGCGCCCGTTCGGCCGCGCCGCCCGTACGACGCGCACCACCCGCACCGGCCGCGGCCTCGACGCCGCGGCCACCCGCCACGTCGTCAGCGCGACGACGGCCAGCACCACCCCGAGGACGGCGGCCCCGCCGCCGACCAGGACTCCCACCACGCACAACGCCGCCGCGACGACGGCCGACCCGTTGACGACCTCACCCATGACGACAGCCCCCTTCCGCACACCCCGCACACCTGTCCGGTTTCACGGACCGTTCATCTACCCCGCACACATCGTGACATGCCCCACTGACAGCGGCCGGGGGCCCGGCATCGGCCCGCGACGGGCCGATGCCCGACAATGGCGGTCATGGCCGCCGACATCCCGCACCCGCTCGCCGACACCGCACCGCCCCGCCCGGGCCTGCGCGAGCGCAAGAAGCTCAAGACGCGTACCGCGATCCGCACCGCGACGTACCGGCTGATCGCCGAGCAGGGGTACGAGGCCACCACCGTCGACCAGATCGCCGAGGCCGCCGAGGTGTCGCCCTCGACCGTCTTCCGCTATTTCCCGGCCAAGGAAGACATCGTCATCACCGACGAGTACGACCCGCTGATGGAGGCGGCCCTGCGCGCCCGCCCCGCCGACGAGCCGCTCGTCGAGTCCCTGCGCGTCGTCGTCACCCAGGCGCTGCGCCACTCCCTGACGCACGAGCCCGAGGAGATGCTGACGCGTTCGCGGTTGGTGACCGAGGTTCCCGCCGTACGCGCGCGCATGATGGAGAGCATGTCCGTGACCGGCCGCAGGCTGTGCGCGGTCGTGGCCGAGCGGACCGGGCGGCGGGCGGACGACCTCGACGTACGGGTCGTCTCGATGGGCTTCGTCGCCGCCCTGATGGAGACGACCGTGTACTGGGCCGAGCACGGCAGGCAGGACGACCTGATCGCCCTGGTAGACCGCACGCTCGACACCCTCGACCACGGGTTCCGCCTGTGACGGCGCAAGTGGTGACAGCGCGAGCGGTGACCGGGTGAACCGGTGACCAGGTGAACCGGTGACCGCGTCAGCCGGTGAACAGGCCGGTGGCCCGGACCTGCGAGGTCCGGGCCACCGGGTCCGGCAAAGCCGGGAGGCGTCGCTCACCGCCTGCGGAAGTCACCCTTCCCGCACGCCCTGCCGTCCTTGTTCCGGTCCAGCCGGTGCCGGTCGCGCCGCACGTCCAGCACGCCGTACCCCTTGGACTTCAGCCACTCGCACCGGTCGGCCGCCGGCACCGCCTTCGGGAACGTCCACGGCACGCAGGTGCTGACCTCGCCGTACGCGTGGTCGCAGCCGTCGTACCCCACGGGCATCTTCACGCCCCGCTTCCCGCCGCGCGGCTTCCCGTGGTCGCCGTGCCCCGGCGTCCTGGGCGCCGCCGCCAGTTCGTCGGCGAAACTCTGCACGCGCTGCGCCGCGACCTGCCCCTGCGGGCCGATCCGCACCCACTTCGAGACCGACGGCACGCCCTTGGCGTCGACGACCGAGAGCATGTACCAGCCGGGCGGCGCCAGGTTGGGGTTGCTGGTGAGGCTGAGGTCGATGGTGCTCCCGTCGACCGTCATCGGCAGGTCGACGAGGCGCTGGTTCGGGTCGGACGAGTGCGTGACGGCCGCCGGACGGATCAGGGACGCCTTGACCACCGGCCTGTCGACCGTGATGCGCTGCGCCGAGCCGTACGCCCAGTTCTGCGAGGCCACCGAGGTGATCCTGGGGCGGGTGCCCTTGAAGAAGTAGGGCGGCTTGTAGATCGACACCCGCTGGTCGAAGGAGCCGTCGCCCGGGTTGTCACCGACGCTCAGCACCCGCCCGTCCGGCAGCAGCGTGGACGAGGAGTGGTACGTGCGCGGCACCGGGTCGGCGGCGAGTCCCGGCTGGAACGTGTTCGTGGCCGGGTCGTACATCGACGCCTCGAAGACCGGGTCCTCGCGGTAGGTGTGCAGCGCGCCGCCGGTCTCCAGCACCTTGCCGTCCGGCAGGATCACCGCCGACAGGTAGACCTTGCCCTCGGCGCCCTTCTGGAAGGTGCCGTCCTTGTACTTCCCCTGCGGGAGGTCGGGCCCGGCGACGTACTGCGGGGAGGCGGTCTTCAGGTCGATCAGGTCGACGAGCCGGTGCGCGTCGGGCGAGACGGTGTGGTTCCCGCCGCCCGCCGTGAGCACTTTCTGGTCCTGTGCCGGGGGCAGCAGCAGCGACGCGGACTGGTCGCGTTCGTCCTTCTTCCGCAGGCCCGGCACGTCCGTGATGGTGCCGTTCTCGTAGTCGTAGACGGACGCCCCGGTGCCGGGCAGGCCGACGCCGAAGGTGTGGCTGCCGCTGTAGAAGAGACGGCCGTCCTGGAGCAGGATCATCGCCGGGTACAGGCCCCAGAACGACCAGGCCTGCTTGGCCCCGCCCATCGGGAGCCACTTGTTCTGGGCGTAGCTGAAGTGCTCGTTGACGACCGTCCCGGCGGCGTCCTCGCCGAGGCCGCCCAGGGAGAGGACGTCGCCGCTGCCGAGGGCGGTCGCGGACGGGTACCAGTGGCCGGCCAGCATGTCGTTGACCTTGAGGTACTTGTTGAGCTTCGGGTCGAAGACGTAGCTCGTCCGCAGGCCCTTGTAGCCGACCGTGCCGTCCGCCGAGGCGTAGTCCTTGTTGCCGCCGACGACGAGCACGCGCCCGTCGGGCAGCTGGACGTGCCCGGCGCAGAAGAAGTCCTCGGGGGTCGGAACGGCCGTGTACGTGCCGGTGGCCGGGTTGAACAGCGAGGACTTGAACGTCCCGGCGGCGAAGGCGTCACGGTCGTTGCCGGAACCGGCGATCAGCAGCACCTTGCCTGTGTGCAGCAGCACGGAGTGGATGGCGCGCACCGGTGAGGGCGCGGTCTGCACGGTCCACTGCCCCCTGCACTCCGGTCCCTTGCCCTCGCAGGGGTCGGCGGGCGGCTCGGGCACGACGGCGGCGTCGGCCATCGCGTAGTCGTCGGTGGTGAGCGATCCGACGCCGTAGAGCGCCGCGCCCCAGGTGATCCGGTCGGTGCCGGCGGGGATCACGGGCGTACGGACCTCGGTACGGCCGTACGCCTCGCTCTGCGGCAGGGTGTTGAGGTCGGTCCAGAACACCCAGCCGGCCGTCGTGTCGTGCCGGAAGAGCGTCATGGTCACGTCGGGCGACGTCGACTTGTACCAGAGGGACAGGTCGTACTGGTGGCCCTCGGTGACCTGCGGCGCGCACTCGTTCTCCAGCATCATCACCTTGCGGTCGCCGTCGGTGCGGCGGGTGAGGTCGATGCGCAGGGCCCGCTGTCCGGCGTGCGCATCGCCGGTCACCGTGTACGTGAAGTCGTTGTCGCCCCAGCCGGACTTCTCGAAGCACTCGGGGAACTGGCCCTGCGCGTCGAGCGTTTCCAGACCGGGATTGGCTATGAGGTTCGGTGCGGCGCTGGCGGGCGGGGCGTCGAGCGGCGCGAGCCCGAAGCCGGCCGCGAGCAGGGCGAGCGCGGTGAGCACCAGGCGTGTCCTGCCGCGCCGGCGTCCCGCCTTCCTGCGGTACGAGGTCATCGTCCGGCCCCCTTCTTGAACGTGCTGTCACCGTCGACCTGGAGGATGTCGATCCGGCCGTCCCCCTCCCCGAAGGTGGCGACCGGTTCGCTGTGCCGGAACAGGTCCCGCAGCGTCGGCAGGTTGCTCTGCTCGCCGCGCAGGGCGGGCGTGGACACGACGAGGTCGATGTCCTTCCAGCCGTGCGGCAGGGTCCTGGCGACCGCCGGGTCCTGGTCGAGCTTGTAGTGCCAGATGGCGCCGGTGCCCGGCCGGTATCCGGCCTCGACGGCGTCCAGCCACAGCACGCCGTCGGTGACGACCCGCATGCGCGCCCGGTCGCCGACCGGCGTCTCGCGCAGCCAGCGGGCGGCCGCGTGGTAGACGCCGTTGTCGTCGCCGCGCACGGTCTCGCGGTCCTCGCGGTACCAGTGCGGTGCGACGAACACGGCGGCGACCGCGACGAGCGCGGTGGCCGCAGCGGGGCGCGCCAGGCGGTGGCGGGCCGGGACGAGGGCGACCAGCGCGCACCCGAGTCCCGTCACGGTGAGCGCGAGGAACGGCAGCACCTGGGCGACGTACATCTGCGGCAGGTAGCCGCCCGGGCGCAGGGCGACCAGGGCCAGGACCAGGACGGCGAGGGCCACGGGCCGCAGGCGGCGCACGGCGAGGCCGGCCACGGCGGCCGCGCTTCCGGCGGCCAGCAGGTACGGGTCGCGGGAGAACCAGTCGAGGACCAGGGTGTTGGCGTCGGTCCCCGCCTGGAACACGGAGCCGCTGCCCTCCCGCCCGCCGAGCTGGAACTTGAGGGTGCCGATGAGCGAGACGTGGCCGGCGCCCGGCACCAGCTCGCCCTTGAGCGTCGCGTACAGCGGATAGAAGAGGCCGGTCAGGACGAAACCCGAGCCGAATCCGGCGAAGGAGAACTTCCGCGTCCTGGGATGGCTGCCCTGCCACAGCGTCACCAGGACGACGGGCAGCAGGACGGCGATCGTCTCCTTGGACAGGACCGCGAGGGCGAACGCGCTGCCCGCGGCGATGTGGTGCCACAGGTGGCGGCGCGGCGAGAGGGCGAGGGCGAAGGCCGCCAGCGCCCAGACGACCGCGAAGTTGTCGAGGTAGATCTGCCGGTGCAGGGTCACCGCGAGCGGCGAGAGCCCGTACAGCAGCGTCGCGAAGGCGGCGGCCGGGCGGCCGAGGCCGATGCGGCGGCCGACGACGAAGACGAGGAACGCGCCGGCGGCGACCACGGGCAGCATCGCGATGCGGCCCTGGACGAACGTCGGCAGGTCGGGGAAGAGCCAGGCCGGCAGCCAGGCGAGGCCCGCGAGCTGTATCCAGCCGAACGGCGGATGGTCGTACCAGTAGGTGTAGTGGGCGAGGTCGCCGTTGCGCACCGCCCACGCCTGGGCGAGATACGTTCCCTCGTCGTCATTGGGGAACGGGAAATTGCCTATGTTCCACACGCGAACGGAAATGATCAGAAGCAATAGCGGCGCCACCCAGAGGAAATCTCTGAGAAACGTGGACCCGTTCGGAGTTTCCGGAGCTTTCCGGGATGTGGACGCCACGTGAGGAGGGCGTAATTCCGGACCGTTGCGGGTATTGGCGCGCAGCACAGTGTTACTCATGCAGATCCCCCCACCCTGAAGACCCCCCTGGCCTGCAGCTCCCCGAATCCGACCCCCCGGACCCGGGCATGCCGCAGCAGCATGGCACACAACGGGCATGCCACATAAGAAGAATCTTATATTCCGGTTGTGGCGGCGGGAGTGCGACCCATGCGTCGACCCAGGCCTCATTGCCGCGCAAAACAATGACCTGCTAGCTTCCCCGGCGGGGAGGAACAACAGAACACGAGAGACCCAGGGGGGAATTCATGGTCTCCGCCGTCCTTTTATTGGACTCGCTCATACTCATGGCCACCGCCGGAGTCACGCTCTGGTGGATGGTTCACGCCTGGCGCACGCCAGAGACGCTGGAGGCGACCGCCTTCGCCGAACCCGACGGACACCACGGGGTGTCCTTCTCGCTCCTCGTGCCCGCCCGGCACGAGGAGGCCGTGCTCCGGCACACGGTCGAGAACATGCTGAAGATCGACCACCCGGACTTCGAGATCGTGCTCATCGTCGGCCACGACGACCCGGGCACCGCCGCCATCGCCCACCAACTGGCCGCCGAGCACCCGCACATGGTGCAGACCGTCGTCGACCACCACGAGGCCAAGAACAAGCCGCGCGCCCTCAACACGGCGCTGCCGTACGCGAAGGGCGACGTCGTCGGCGTCTTCGACGCGGAGGACATCGTCCACCCGGAGCTGCTCAGCCACGTCGACTTCGCCTTCCGCCGCGACGACGCGGACGTAGTCCAGGGCGGCGTGCAGCTCGTCAACTTCGACACCAGCTGGTACAGCCTGCGCAACTGCCTGGAGTACTTCTTCTGGTTCCGCAGCCGGCTGCACCTGCACGCCCGCAAGGGCTTCATCCCGCTCGGCGGCAACACCGTCTTCGTACGCGCCGCACTGCTGCGCGAGACCGGCGGCTGGGACGGCGACTGCCTCGCCGAGGACTGCGATCTCGGCGTACGGCTGTCGTCACGCGGCGCCAAGGTCGTCGTCGCGTACCACGCCGCACTCGTCACCCGCGAGGAGACACCCGACACGCTGTACGCGCTCTACAAGCAGCGCACCCGGTGGAACCAGGGCTTCCTCCAGGTCCTGCGCAAGGGCGAATGGCGCCGGCTGCCGGGCTGGCGCCAGCGTCTCCTCGCCCGCTACACCCTCTCCACGCCCTTCCTCCAGGCCGCCACCGGCGTCATGATCCCACTGGGCCTCGTGCTCGCCTGGCTCGGCGGCGCGCCCCTGCCGATCGCACTCGTCGCCTGGCTGCCGATGGTCCCGATGGCCGCGATGACGGTCTTCGAAGCCGTCGCCCTGCACGACTTCGGCCGTGAGTACGGCTTCCGCATCGGGCCGTGGCAGTACGTGAAACTCACCGTCGGAGGCCCCGTCTACGCCGTCGTCCTCGCCGGGGCCGCGCTGCGCGCCGTCTGGCGCGAGTACACCGGGCGCAGGGACTGGGAGCTCACCTCCCACATCGGCGCCCACCTCACACCGCAGCAGGAGGCCCGGTGACGGCGGACCCGCTCGACATGGCGCTCGACGTGTCCCTCGGCGCACCACCGGACGCCGCCCCGGACTCGCCGCTCGACGTCTCCGTCGTCGTCCCCACCTTCAACGAGGCCGGCAACATACGAGAGCTGCTGCGCCGCATCACCGCGGCAGTGACCTCGGCCGGCCTCAGCGCCGAGATCGTCTTCGCCGACGACTCGACGGACCACACGTGCCAGGTCATCGAGGACGCCGCGGCCTCGACCCCGCTGCCCGTCGTCCTGCACCACCGGGCGGTCCCGTCCGGCGGGCTCGGCGGCGCGGTCGTCGAGGGCGTCGCCCGCTCCACCGCCCCATGGATCGTCGTCATCGACGCCGACCTCCAGCACCCGCCCGAACTCGTCCCCGAACTGCTCGCCCGCGGCCGGTCCACCGGCGCGGAACTCGTCGTCGCCAGCCGGTACGCCGCGGGCGGCAGCCGGTCCGGCCTCGCGGGCGGCTACCGGACGCTGGTGTCCGGCACGTCGACGCTCCTCACCAAAGCCGTCTTCCCGCGCGCGCTGCGCGGGCTGACCGACCCGATGAGCGGCTTCTTCGCGATCCGCCGCGAGGCGGTGGACCGGGCGGCCGCCGCCGAGGACGGGCTTCAGCCGCTCGGCTACAAAATCCTGCTCGAACTGGCGG
Organism: Streptomyces sp. NPDC054887; assembly: GCF_053610585.1. Lineage (NCBI taxonomy): Bacteria > Bacillati > Actinomycetota > Actinomycetes > Kitasatosporales > Streptomycetaceae > Streptomyces > Streptomyces sp. NPDC054887. The sequence goes on from NZ_JBSGYQ010000014.1 coordinate 26,232, forward strand.
TACGGTGCCGGCCGAGCGGCGTCGCGGAAGTGCCGTACGCCTTCGGGGAGCGGCACGCCGGCGCCTCGAAGTCGACGGTGCGGGAGGGCCTGCGCTTCCTGCGGCACCTGGTCACGCTGCGCACGGCGGACCCCCGGGCCCGGGTCGCCGTCTTCGGCCTGATCGGCCTCTCCGGGTTCGTACCGAACCTGGCGCTGCTGTGGCTGCTCAACGGACCGGGGGACATGCACTACGCCCCCGCCGAGATCATCGCCAACCAGGCGGGCCTGCTCTGGAACTTCGTCCTGGTCGACTCGCTCCTGTACCGCCTGCGGCGGGGCCACCACCGCAGATCGCTGCGGCTGCTCACCTTCGCGGCGGTGGGCAACGCGGACCTCGTGGCGCGGCTGCCGCTGGCGGCGCTGTTCATCGCGTACGGAGGGCTCGCTCCGGTCCCCGCGACGGCGGCGGGCATGGTGGTGGTCTTCGCGGGCCGCTTCCTGCTGGTGGACCGCTGGCTCTACCGCCGTTCCCAGGGCCGCCGGCAGCCCCTGCCGGCCCCGGCCCGCACCGCGCTGCCGGACGCGACCGGCGGGGGCTGACGGGGGCGGGGGCGAGGACCGGCAGTGCGGCCGGGCTCCGCCCCCGTAACCCGTCCCGGACGCGCGAGGGGCCTCGACGAGGAGCGTCCGCCGGGCGCGGCCCGGCGGCACGCGCCCACACCCACACCTCGCCTCCGGCCTGCGGAAACCCGGCGCGGAACGCTTGGCCGGGGGCCCGTGCCCCGGCCCGGCGAGCCGGGACGGGCGCGGGAAACGACCAGGGTCCGGCGAGGCGGCGTGGGACACGACCCGACCACACACGGGCGGCCGCGTACGGCCCGGGTCCGCAGAGGCGAGGCGGGCGCCGGACACGGCCCGCGCGCCGGGGCAGTCCGCGCCCTAGCCGGCCGCGTCGCCCAGCCGCTCCCGCAGCACCGCCGGGTCCGAGGTCGGCGCGTCGCACACGAAGTGGCGGCACACATACGCCCCCGCCGGCCGCTCCGCCAGCAGCGGGAACTCGTCACTGCCCACCTCGCCGACCGCGACCACCGCGCCCGGCGCCGCGGTCAGCAGCGCCACCCGGCGCAGTTCCTTCGTCACCGGGTCGTCGCCGGCGCCCACCACCGCCACCTCGCGCGGCCCGTCCAGCGCCGCCTCGGCGACCGCCAGACCCCACCCGATGAAACGCGGCGCACGCGGCCCCAGCGTCTTCACCACGCCCAACGCCCGCTCCGCGGCGCTGCGGTGCGCCTCCGACCCCGTGTGCGCGGCGTACGACAGCAGCGCACCCGCCGCGGCCGTCCACCCGGACGGCGTGGCGTTGTCCGTCGGGTCCTGGGGGCGCCGGATCAGCTTCTCCGCGTCGTGGGCGGTGTCGAACAGCGTCCCGTCGTCCCCGAGGAACTGGTCGATGACGATGTCCAGCAGGAAGCCCGAGAACTCCAGCCAGACGCCCTCCCCCGACACCGCCGCCAGCGCCAGGAACCCCTCCGCCACGTCGGCGTAGTCCTCCAGCACACCCGCGTTCGCGCCCACCTGGCCGTCCTTCGACGTACGGGCGAGCCGCGCCCCTTCGCCCATGTGCACCCGCACCAGCAGGTCGGCGGCCTCGGTCGCCCGCTCCACCAGGTCCGGCCGGTCGAAGTACGCCCCGGTCTCGGCCAGCGCGGCGATCGCCAGGCCGTTCCAGGCGGCCACGATCTTGTCGTCCCGGCCCGGCCTCTCCCGTGCCCCGCGCGCCGCGAGCAGCCGCGCCCGGACGCCGGCCACCCGCGCCAAGTCGTCCTCGCCCTCGCCGGCCGGGAGCTGGAGGACGGACGCCCCTTCCTCGAACGTCCCCTCCTCCGTCACCCCGAAGAGCCGGGCGGCGAACTGCGCGTCCTGCTCGCCGAGCACCTCCCGAAGCTGCTCCGGCGTCCATACGTAGTACGCGCCCTCGACGTGCCTGCCCGTGCCGTCGTCGCTGTCGGCGTCCAGCGCGGACGCGAATCCGCCGCCGGGCGTACGCAGTTCGCTCACCATGAAGTCGGCGGTCTCCAGCGCGACCCGGCGGGCGAGCTCCGAACCGGTGGCCCGCCACAGGTGGGCGTAGACCCGGCACAGCAGCGCGTTGTCGTACAGCATCTTCTCGAAGTGCGGCACGACCCACGCGCGGTCCACCGAGTACCGCGCGAAACCCCCGGCGAGCTGGTCGTAGATCCCGCCGCGCGCCATCGCCTCACAGGTGTCGGCGGCCATGTGCAGAGCGCCCTCGGACTGCGTGCGCGCGTAGTGCCGCAGCAGGAACTCCAGCACCATGGACGGCGGGAACTTCGGCGCCCCGCCGAACCCGGCGTGGGTGGCGTCGTAGTCCCGCGTCAGCGCGAGCAGGGCATGCGCCAGGTCCGACTCCCCCGGCAGTTCGGGCGCCCCGTACGCGAGCGAGCGCTCGCCCAGATCCCGGACGATCTTCCCGGCGACCTCGGCCACCTCGTCCCGCCGCCCGGTCCAGGCGGCACTGACGCCCTCCAGCACCTGCCGGAAGGACGGCATGCCGTGCCGGGGCTCGGGCGGGAAGTACGTACCGAAGTAGAAGGGGGCGGCATCGGCGGTCATGAACACGGTCATGGGCCAGCCGCCCTGCCCCGTGGCGGCCTGCACGGCCTCCATGTACACGGCGTCCACGTCCGGCCGCTCCTCGCGGTCGACCTTGACGTTGACGAAGTGCTCGTTCATGTAGGAGGCGGTCTGCTCGTCCTCGAAACTTTCAGTCGCGAGGACATGGCACCAATGACAACTTGAATAGCCGACACTGAGCAGAACCGGCACCCCCCGCCGTCGCGCCTCCTCGAAGGCCGCGGGCGACCACGGCCACCAGTCGACCGGGTTGTCGGCGTGCTGGAGCAGGTACGGGGACGTCTCATGAGCCAGGCGATTCGGCATACCTCCATCCTGCCTCACGGTGTCCGCCAAGCCCGCGAGCCCAGCTCAAACGGCATGTACGGGCACTGCCACCCGATCTGCCCACTTCCAGACAGGGGTTATGCGCAAGTAGTCCCAGGCGTGTCTGCCCTTGACGCCCGGCTGGACGACGAGGCACCGAAAGACGGAGGCGATCACCTTCCGCCTCTCCTCAAAGCCCATCTCGCCCGAGCTCCAGCGCCGCCGCAGGGGCTCCGGCAAACGCACACGGCCTTCACCACCCACGGGAAAGAGCAGCGTCTCGATGGCGTGGTCCACCAACGGCCCGCTGATGGCACAACGGCCGCAGTGGGTGCAGGCGTACCTGTACGGACTCTTCCTACTGCTGCCCCTGCCACCCCCCAGCTTTTGGTTGCAGGGCTCACCGCTCGCGAGTACCGCGCCGCAGCGGAGAAATCCGCTGGCCAGGTAGAGGGGCCGGGCCTTCTCCTTGGTGAGCCTAGGAGCTCCGCTGCCCCGATGGGCATAAAGGCTGCCGGCCTCGAAGGTGGTGCACACCGCGCGCCACTGATCGGGGGTCACGATGGGGGCCCATTGCCCGACCACTGGCTGGCCACTGTCCGGATGGAGCAGCAGGGTGCCGCGGTTCGCCCGGTAACCGCAAACACGCGGCGCGGTGATGATCTGAGTAACGGTCTGCGACTTGGGAAGGCCGCCACGCGTACCCGTGATACCGAGTTCGCGCCACTCCCTTGCTACGGCTCTGACGGCCTTGCCATTGATGCGGTCCTCGATCGCTCGGCGTACCAGATCGGCTTCCACCGTGTGGAGGGTGAGGCGATCGTCCTGCCAGCCGAATGGACGCGGCCCGCTGTGGGGCGTCCCGTCCACGGCCCGGGACCAGTGCCAGTCGCGCAACCGCCGGCCCCGGGTCTCGGTCTCGGTGTTTGCCGCCTCGAGTGAGTGCACAGCTTGGAGCAGCCCCTCCTTCGTATAGGGATTTCGGATCCCGTTCTGATCCACTTGGACACGCCCCGGTCGGCAGGTCAGGGCCTCGAAGAAGCGGGCGAAGTCTTCCGTCGTGCGGTAGAGGCGATCGTCCGCCACAGAGACGACACCGTGCAGCGGTCTGCCGTCATGGACGGACCCCTTCCTCAGGTCTGCGAGCAGTTGATCGAAGCCCAGCCGTTCGGAGCCGGGCTTGGAGGCGCCGCGTCCGTTGTCGGTGTACGCGGCGACGATGACGCAGCCGTATGCACGGGCCGACCGCTCATTGATCCGGTGCTGGTTGTTGACCCCGTGGGCATCGCGCCTGCGGAAGTCCTCCGAGGTACGCGCGTATGAGGCAACCGGTATGAGTCCCGGCCCTGCGGATTCCGGGTAACTGTGTGTAACGCGCATGTGTCCTCGATCGACTTCACGATTCGACTGTTATTCCGACGACCACCTCAACGATCGATTGCCGAAGCAGGTCACCCTCGCGCGGACGCGCGTCAAGCAGGACACTTGTCGCGCGGTCATCGCTGTCGGAGGGGGACGTACATGCGGGAGAGCCACCGGGCCGAAGCCGAGCGGTTGTTGGTGCGGGCCGTCGAGGAGCAGGTGCGGCGGTCGGGCGGGCGGGTGGACGCCAACGCGCTGCTCGTGCGGGGCCGGGCCGCGCTGGAGTCGATGGCGGCGGGCGCGGGCGAGGAGTACGGCGCGTACGTCCGGGCGCTCGACGAGGCGCAGGCCGGGCAGGAGTCGCTGGCGGAACGGTTCAGCGGTGCGCGCCTGGCAACGCCCGTGCTCGTCGCGGCGGTTGCGGCCGTGGCCGCCTTCGGGGCCGACCTGGCCCTCGGTACGGGTGCCGGCACCGCGCTCGCCGCCGGGGCCGTCGTCGGCGTGGCCGGGGCCGCCGCCACCGTCGCCAAGGTGACCGCCTCGCACTGGCCCGCCGCTCACCGCAGGGCCGGCGCGCTGGCGCAGCCCGGCGGGCCGGAGCAGTTGCGGCTGGAGTGGCTCGCGGCGCTGGAGGTGCGGGGGATACGGCCGTTCCTCGATCAGCAGCAGGTGCTGCTGGCCGCGACCCGGGGGGCCACGGCGAAGAAGAAGGCCGCCGTGGGGCAGCTGCGGGGAGCCGACCGCAGCCAGGCGGCGCGCAGGCGGACCGTACTGGAGCAGTCCTTCGGGCACCTGCCGGAGCCGGAGGGGCCGTTCGCGGGGCGGCGGGGCGCGATGGGGCAGATCGCGCGGTGGGTGCACGCGGCGCGGGCGAGCACCGAGACGCGGCCGACGGTCGTGGTGCTGCACGGGGCGCCCGGTTCGGGGCGTACGACGCTGGCGGTGCGGGCGGCGCACCACCTGCGGGACCAGTTCCGGGGCGCGTGCGTGGTGGATCTGCGCGGTGACTCGGCGGGCGAGGCGCCGCTGTCGACGCGGGAGGCGCTGCTGCACCTGCTGAACCGGCTGGGTGCGCCGCGCGAGCAGTTGCTGTTCCGGGAGCGGTCCTCGCAGGAGCAGCAGTTGCGCAGGCTGACCGAGCTGTACCACCAGCATCTGACGGGCCTGCCGGTGACGGTGGTGCTCGACGACGCCTCGGACGCGGCGCAGGTGCGCACGCTCGTGCCGGAGCGTTCGGACAGCCTGGTGCTGGTGACCGCGCGCGGGCCGCTGGACCTGCCCGCCGACATCCCGGCGTGGGTGCACCAGCTGCCGGTGGAGGCGCTGGACACGGCGGGCGCGGAGGAGCTGCTGCGGGAGGTGGCGCAGGAGAAGGAGGGACCGTACGACGCGGAGGCGGCGGACCGGATCACCGAGCTGTGCGGCGGGCTGCCGCTGGCGCTGCGGGTCGCCGGTTCGTCGCTGGGAACGCGCACCCCGCGGGTCCTGGCGGCGGATCTGGAAGCGTACGGCCCCGTCGAGCCGGTGGAGCGTGCGCTGTGGCTTCGCTACGCCGACCAGCCGGAGGCGGCCCGCCGCCTGCTGCGGCGGCTCGCGCTGGCCGGGCGGGCGAGCCTGGGGGCGGCCGCGGCGGCGGCGCTGCTGGCCACGGACGAGCAGGAGGCGCAGCGGCTGCTGGGGGAGCTGTCACGTGCCGGGCTCATCGACCATGTGCGGGGCAGCCGCTACCGGCTGCACGATCTCGTCCGGGCCTTCGCGCAGGCGCGGCTGCTGGACGAGGAGGAGCCGGCGGACCGTGCGGCGGCGCAGGAGCGGTTGATCCGCAACTACGGCGAGCTGGCCGACTCGGTGATCCGCCTGGTCGACGGGAAGACGTCGACGAGGGCGGACCGTTTCGGCGCCCACGGCTTCACGTCCCTGGAGACGGCCCTGCGCTGGCTGGACGACGAGTCCAGCTTCATCACGGCGGCGCTGCGCCAGGCGGAGGGGGTGGACCAGCAGGCCGTGCTGAACCTGCTGGGCGCGTTGTGCGACTACTGCCTGCTGCGCGGCGACCTGTACCGCCTGGGGGAGATCAGCGAGCTGACGCAGGCGGTCGACCAGGGGCTGCTCGTGCGGTCGGTGCAGTGGCGTACGGGTATCGCGGCGCGCCAGCTCGGTGAGCTGGACAAGGCGCGTACGACGCTGTCCTCGGTCGTCGATCTGTACTTCGAGGCGCAGCACGAGGCGGGCGCCGCCCGCGCCCTGTGTTCGCTGGGCATCACGCTGCACCACCAGGGGAATCTCGTGGAGGCGGCGGCCAAGCTGGGTGAGGCGCTCGCGCTCCAGGCGTCGGACGAGCTGGCGGCGGACCGTGCGTGGACGCTGCACGCGCTGGCGGCGGTGGAGCGGGACCGGGCGGACCTCGCGGACGCGGTCGCCCATCTCGACACCGCGCTGGTGCTCCACCGTGAGAGCGAGAGCCTGCACGGGCAGGCGTGGGCGCACTTCCAGCTCGGCCAGGTGTTCCTGCGGATGGGCGACGTGGAGCGGGCGGAGGGGCAGCTGCGGGAGGCGCTCGGTCTGTACGGGCGTACGCGCGACGGCCGCGGTGAGGCGTGGGCGCTGACGCAGCTGGCCCGCGCGCGGCTGGTGGACGGTGACGCGCCGGCGGCGGTCGGGGAACTGCGGGAGGCGCTGTCGCGCCACCGTGGGGCGGAGGACGCCCGGGGGGAGGCGTGGACGCTGTACTACCTCGGGCAGGCGCTGGAGGAGCAGGGCGACGCGGACGAGGCGGTGCGGGAGCTGGAGCGGGCGCGCGGCATGTTCTCGCGGATGCGGGACGTGTACGGGCTGGCGTGTGCCCGCCATCACTCGGGGCGGGTCACGCGCGACCAGCGGGCGGCCCGGACGGGCAATCTGCGCAACTCCGGTTTCGCCCGTCAGCTCCTGGTGGACGCGCGCGCCGACTTCCGCCGCATCGGGGTGGCGCACGGTGAGGCGTGGACGTGTCTGGAGCTGGCGATCGTGGACGCGGGCAACGACCGGCCGGCGCAGGCGCTGGGGCTGTGCGACGAGGCGGTGCGCCTCTTCACGTCGTACGAGGACCGGCGGGGCGCGGACTGGGCGCGCTTCCTGCGGTGCACGCTGCTGCCGTTCGGTTCGCCGGGGGGTTCGGAGATCGGCACGGCGGTGGCCCAGGAGGAGCTCTCCCAGCTGCTCCGGGCGTCCCACGCGTCCCGTGACGGCAAGCTGGAGGACTGCGCGGAGGCGTACGGCCTGGTCCTGGAGCGGGGGGTGGATCTCGCGGAGGGCTGGCAGGCGTGGCGGCTGGGCATGGTGCCGAATCGGCACGCGCGCGAGGTCATGGGCGTGCCGGTGGAGGCGGCGCGCGGGTAGCGGCCGGGGGCGCGGGGTCCGGGAGGCGGAAGGTCCGGGAAGGCGGAAGGCGCGGGAAGGGGCGGGTGGCGGTACGGGCCCGCCGGGGCCGCCCCCGTCCCGGCCCTAGGCGTCCTTGGGACGGTCCCCCGCCGGGCCGGCCTGGTCCGCCGGGGACGCGGCCGCGGCGGACGCCGTGGCGGTGTCCTTGCCGGGCTTCGCCGCCGGGTCCGGCGCCTCTTCGAAGTTCACCTTGCCCATGTGCCGGTTCATCGACTTCATCAGCATCCACACGCCGACGGCCAGCGCCGCGAACACCAGGAACCCGAGAACACCGGGGGTCACCTTGTTCTTGTCGAACTTGTCCGCGGCGAGCGGGACGAACTGCGTCATTGCCAGGGTTACGTTCACATCAGGCATTGTCGCGGATGCCTGCGAACAGGTCGCTCTCGGGGAGGGACGTATCGACGAGCGACTTGGCCAGCTCGTACTCCTCGGTCGGCCAGACCTCCCGCTGGATGTCCATCGGCACGCGGAACCAGCCGCCGTCGGGGTCGATCTGGGTGGCGTGCGCGATGAGCGCCTTGTCACGGATCTCGAAGAAGTCGGCGCACGGAACGTACGTGGTCAGCGTCCGCTCCGCCCGCTGGAACTCCTTCCAGCGCTCCAGCCACTCGCCGTACGGGGACTCCAGCCCGCGCTCCAGGAGCGCCTCGTGGAGGGCGACGGTGCGCGGCCGGTTGAAGCCCTGGTTGTAGTAGAGCTTCTGCGGCTGGTAGGCCGGGCCGAACTCCGCCTCCGGGAACTTCTCGGTGTCCGCCGCGCCCTCGAAGGCCACCATCGTGATCTTGTGGGTCATGATGTGGTCGGGGTGCGGGTAGCCGCCGTTCTCGTCGTACGTCGTGACGACCTGCGGACGGAAGGCGCGGATGGACTTCACCAGGCGGCCCGCCGCCACGTCGACGTCTTCAAGGGCGAAGCAGCCCTGCGGCAGCGGCGGCAGGGGGTCGCCCTCGGGGAGCCCGGAGTCGACGAAGCCGAGCCACTCCTGGCGGATGCCGAGGATCTCGCGGGCCTCGTCCATCTCCTTCTTGCGGACCTCGTGGATGTGCTCCTCGATGTACTTGTCGCCCTGGAGCTTCGGGTTGAGGATGGAACCGCGCTCGCCCCCCGTGCAGGTCACGACCAGCACGTCCACCCCCTCGGACACATACTTGGCCATGGTCGCCGCACCCTTGCTCGACTCGTCGTCGGGGTGGGCGTGAACGGCCATCAGTCGCAGCTGCTCAGTCAAGACTCGATCCTCAGTGATTCGGCGCAATAAGCGGCTTCTATAGTGACCGAATCGGGGGACGGAAAATTCCGGAGTCCCGGATCCAGGAGGAACGATCATGACCGCGGTGCGGCAGGACCTGCCCGAGGGCCGTTACGGCCGGTCGGCGGACGAGCGCGCGGACCGCAAGCTCAAGATCCTGGGCGCCGTGCTGGGCGCCGCGCTGCTGGCGATGACGGCCTGGTTCGGTTACGACTACATCACCGGCCAGAGGATCAGCGCCGAAGTGATCAAGTTCGACACCGTCTCGGACTCCGAGGTGAAGGTGCACCTGGAGGTCCGCAAGGAGGCGGGGGCGACCGGTACCTGCACCCTGCGCTCGCTCGCGGAGGACGGCGCCGAGGTGGGCCGCAGGGACGTCCGCGTCGAGCGGGCCGGCGTCGACCGCTTCGACGAGGTCTACTCGGTCCGTACGACGGCGAGGGCGACGAGCACCGAGCTGACAGGGTGCGTCGCGGACCCCGGTTCCACCGGCTGACCTGCGGATCTCCCGCTCCGGGCGTTTTCCTCCTCCCCCTTTTCCGCCTGAATTGTTAGGCTCGTGGTTTCGCCCGCCCCTGGAGGCACATCCTTCTGGGTAGGGCGATGCTTGCTTTGTAATCCCAGTACCGACGAGGAGCACCTGTGACCCAGACCAGCGAGAGCGTCACCTGGCTGACCCAGGAGGCGTACGACCAGCTCAAGGCCGAGCTGGAGTACCTGTCGGGTCCCGCACGCACGGAGATCGCCGGCAAGATCGCGGCTGCCCGCGAGGAGGGGGACCTGCGGGAGAACGGCGGGTACCACGCGGCCAAGGAGGAGCAGGGCAAGCAGGAGCTCCGTGTGCGCCAGCTGACCCAGCTCCTGGAGAACGCGAAGGTCGGCGAGGCCCCCACGACCAGCGGCGTCGTGGCCCCCGGCATGGTCGTCAAGATCGCCTTCGACGGCGACGAGGACGACACGATGACGTTCCTGCTCGCCTCCCGCGAGTACGCGAGCTCGGAGATCGAGACGTACTCGCCGCAGTCCCCGCTGGGCACCGGCGTGATGGGCAAGAAGGTCGGCGAGGACGCGCAGTACGAGCTCCCGAACGGCAAGAAGGCCTCGGTGAAGATCCTCGAAGCCACGCCGTACCAGGGCTGAGCTGCGCAACGCCCCGAGCTGCGCGAAGCCCCCGGCCGGATCCCCGGCCGGGGGCTTCGTCGTGCGTACGCCGGTCCGCGCGGTCAGACCGACGCCGAGCGGTACTTGCGCACCGCCAGCGTCCGGAACACCACGATGATCACGAGTGACCAGAGCAGCGAGGCCAGTACCGGCTGCTGCATGGGCCAGGCGTCGGACTGCACGACGCCCGGGTTGCCGAAGAGCTCCCGGCACGCCTGCACGGTGGCGCTGAAGGGGTTCCACTCGGCGATGGGGCGGATCCAGGAGGCCATCATCGTCGGGTCCACGAACGCGTTCGAGACGAACGTGACGGGGAAGAGCCAGATGAGGCCGCCGGACGTGGCCGCTTCGGGGGTGCGGACGGACAGGCCGATCAGGGCGCCGATCCAGGAGAACGCGTACCCGAGGAAGAGCAGCAGGGCGAAGGCGGCGAGCGCCTTCGCGACGCCCTCGTGGATGCGCCAGCCGACCAGCAGGCCGACGGCGGCGAGGACGACGACGGTCAGCGCCGTCTGCACGAGGTCGGCGAGGGTGCGGCCGGTGAGCACCGCGCCGCGCGCCATGGGCAGGGAGCGGAAGCGGTCGACGAGCCCCTTGTGCATGTCGTCGGCGATGCCGGCGCCCGCGCCGGCCGTGGCGAAGGTGACGGTCTGGGCGAAGATCCCGGCCATCAGGAACTCCCGGTAGGTGGCCGGGTCGAGGCTGCCCCCGACGCTCATGGAGCCGCCGAAGACGTAGCTGAACAGCACGACGAACATCACCGGCTGGATCAGCCCGAAGACCACCATTTCCGGGATCCTGGCCATCCGGATGAGATTCCGCTTGGCGATGACCAGGGAGTCGGTGACCGACTGGGCGAGGCCGCCGCGCGGCTGCGGGGCGCGGGGGCCGGGTGCGGTGTCCGTTACGGCGCTCACTGGGCGGCCTCCGCTTCTTCCTCCGCCGCCGCGGCCGCGTGGCCGGTCAGGGAGATGAAGACGTCGTCGAGGGTGGGGCGGCGCAGTCCGATGTCGTCGATCTCGACCCCGCGGAGATCCAGTTCGCGGATCACCTCGGCGAGCAGCTTGGCGCCGCCGGTGACGGGGACGGTGATCCTGCGGGTGTGCCGCTCGGTCTTGGTCTCGCCCTTGCCGAAGGCGCGCAGTACCTCGTCGGCCGCGGCGAGGTGTTCGGGGTCGTGCACGACGACCTCGATGCGCTCGCCGCCGGTGCGGGCCTTGAGCTGGTCGGAGGTGCCGCGCGCGATGACGCGGCCGTGGTCGATGACGCAGATGTCGTGGGCCAGGTGGTCGGCCTCTTCGAGGTACTGGGTGGTGAGCAGGAGCGTCGTACCGCCCTGGACGAGTTCCTGGATGACCTCCCACAGCTGCTGCCGGTTGCGGGGGTCGAGTCCGGTGGTGGGCTCGTCCATGAACATCACGGGCGGGCTGACGACGAGCGCCGCGGCGAGGTCGAGGCGCCTGCGCATGCCGCCGGAGTACGTCTTGGCCGTGCGGTCGGCGGCGTCGGCGAGGTGGAAGCGCTCCAGCAGTTCCTCCGCGCGGGCTTTCGACGCCTTCGCGGACATCTGGTAGAGCCTGCCGACCATCTGGAGGTTCTCGCGCCCGGTGAGGTATTCGTCGACGGCGGCGAACTGGCCGGACAGGCCGATGGAGCGGCGTACCTCGTTGGGATGCTTGAGGACGTCGATGCCGGCCACGACCGCCCTTCCGCTGTCGGGTCGCAGCAGGGTGGTCAGGACGCGGACGGCGGTGGTCTTGCCGGCGCCGTTCGGGCCGAGGAGGCCGAGGACCGTGCCGTGCGGCACGTCGAGATCGACCCCGTCCAGAGCTTTGACGTCGCCGAAGGTCTTCACCAGACCTTCGGCATGGATGGCGCCTGGCATGAGCGGTCCCCCCATGTGAGTGGGCGTTGCCTACGCGGATCCTAGATTCGCCGGACGTGCCCTGCTCGGCGAAAGCGTGCCGCGAAGACCACCGTAACGCGATACATCGCGTTCAGTCATCCCTCATGACAGCACGGTGTACCCCGCCGCCCGGAGCGACGACCTGACCTCCGCGCAGTGCTCGGGGCCCTTGGTCTCCAGGTGCAGTTCCACCTCGACCTCGGTGAGACCGAGGCGCGGATCGGTGCGTACGTGCCCCACGTCCAGGACGTTGGCGTCGGCCAGCGACAGCACCCCGAGCATGGCCGCGAGGGCGCCCGGCCGGTCCGTCAGGCGCAGCCGCAGGGACAGGTAGCGGCCCGCCGCGGCCATGCCGTGCCGCAGGATCCGCTGCATCAGCAGGGGGTCGACGTTGCCGCCCGACAGCACCGCCACCACGGGCCCCTCGAACGACTCCGGCCTGCTCAGCAGCGCGGCGACGGGGCTGGCCCCGGCCGGCTCGACGACCATCTTGGCCCGCTCCAGGCAGAGCAGCAGGGCGCTCGACAGCTCGTCCTCGGAGACCGTCACGATCCCGTCGAGCAACTGGTTGATCACCGCGAACGGCACGTCGCCGGGGCGCCCCACCTTGATGCCGTCCGCCATCGTCTGCGCCGTGTCGACCGACACCGGCCGCCCGGCCGCCAGCGACGGCGGGTAGCACGCCGCGTTCGCCGCCTGTACGCCGATGATCCGCACGTCGGGCCGCAGCGCCTTGACCGCGACCGCGATCCCGGCGGCCAGCCCGCCGCCGCCCACCCCGACGACGATGGTCCGCACCTCCGGGCACTGCTCCAGGATCTCCAGGCCCAGCGTTCCCTGGCCCGCGACGATGTCGGGGTGGTCGAAGGGGTGGATGAAGGCCGCGCCCGTCGTGTCGGCGTACGCCTGCGCGGCGGCCAGCGTCTCGTCGACCACCTGCCCGTGCAGGCGCACCTCGGCGCCGTACTCACGGGTCGCCGCGACCTTCGGCAGGGGCGCCCCCAGCGGCATGAACACGGTGGACCGTACGCCGAGGAGTGTCGAGGCCAGGGCGACGCCCTGCGCGTGGTTGCCGGCGCTGGCGGCCACGACGCCGGCCGCGCGCTGCTCGGGGGAGAGCCCGGCGATGCGCACGTACGCGCCGCGCAGCTTGAACGAACCGGTCCGCTGGAGGTTCTCGCACTTCAGGTGGACCGGTGACCCGACGAGTCGCGACAGGTGACGGCTGCCCTCCATCGCCGTGCTCCTGGCCACCCCGGAGAGCATCTTCTGCGCCCCCCGGATGTCGTCGAGCATGAGGTCGCGGAAGGGGTCGGCCGTACGGAAGCTCATGACCGCAAGTCTGGCAGCTCGGCGGCCGGGGGGCCGCCGGGGTACGAGCCCGCACCGTTTCTCGCAGCGCCGGTACGCGCCCGCTGCCACCCGCGTACTCTGTCCCCCACCAAACCGACCACCGCACGAAGAGAGCCCCCAGCCATGCCCACTTCCCAGGACATGACGACTGATCCGGACACCGGCCTCCTCGATGCCCTCCAGCACCAGGTGGCCGTCTTCGCCCGCCGTGCCGAGCAGACCAGGCTCGGCGGAGTGGGCCAGGTCCGCAACTCCATGGACCGCGCGGCCTATCTGCTGCTCAACCGGCTCGACCAGGAGGGCCCGATGGGCGTCAAGGCGCTGGCCGCGGGCATGGGGATCGACTCGTCGACCGTGACCCGGCAGGTCGCGCCGCTCGTCGACACGGGCCTCGTGAAGCGCACGTCGCACCCGGAGGACGGCCGCGCCGTCGTGCTCCAGCTGTCGCCGCGCGGGCAGGCGCGGCTCGACGAGGTGCGCTCGTCGAGGCGCGAACTGATGGCGCAGGTGACGGACGGCTGGACCCAGGAGGAGCGCGACGCGTTCTGCACGCTCCTCACGCGCTTCAATTCCGCGCTGTCGGCCCGCCAGAGCGCGGCCGGGACCGAGCCGGGCGCCGAGGCGGCGGGCGCCGGCGCAGAGGTGCCTCCCGCCTCTTGACCCGGGGCGGGTTCCTGCCCTGATATGAGGGCGTGCGAGAGCGGCAGGCGGTTCGGCACCGCCGCACGGCCCGGGAGTTCGAGACGTTCGTCGCGGGCGCGGCAGGCAGGCTGCTGCATGCCGCGACGCTGCTGACGGCGGAGCCGCCGGACGACAACGCGCGGGCGCGGCGGCTGCTGACGGCCGCGCTGGCCCGTACGTACGCCGACTGGGACCGGCTGCGCGGCGAGGACCCGTACGACCGCACGCGCCAGGAGCTGGCCGCCCGTTTCGCGCGCGGCGCGTGGCGTCACCGGCAGCACGGCGGGCTGTGCGCGCCGCCCTCCGGCGCCGTCGGGTCCGGCGGCGTACTGGAGCGGCTGACGCCGCAGGAACGGCTGATCCTCGTCCTGCGGCTGTACGAAGGCGTCGCCGAGGAGCAGGCGGCGGCGCTGCTCGGGCTCCCGGCGGAGCGCGTGAGGGCGATCTGCGCGCGGGCGACCGCCGCGATGCGCGGCCGGCCGCCGGCGCCGGCCCGCAGGGCGGCGCCGTGAGCTTCCCCGACCGCAAGCAGGAGGAGGTCCGCCGGATGCTGGAGGGCGCGCACCCCCCGGTCCCCGCCGACCTGGGCGACCGCGCCGCGGAACGCGGGGCCCGCCTGCTGCGCCGGCGGCGGCTGGCGCGGCGACTGCTGTGGCTGCTGCTGGCCCTGGCGGCGGTGTCGTTCGCGGTGTGGGCGGTGCTGGAGCAGCCGTGGGTCGCGCCGCCGTCGGAGGTCGCACCGCCACTGGAGGGCTGGTAGCAGGGCCGCCGCCCCGCCGGGCGGGGCGGCGGCGACCCGGACGCCGGGTCAGCCCAGCATCTGCTTCAGGTCGGCCAGCAGGTCGTCGCCCGACTCGATGCCCACCGAAAGCCGCACCAGGTCCGCCGGAACCTCCAGCGCGGAGCCCGCCGCCGACGCGTGCGTCATCCGGCCCGGGTGCTCGATCAGCGACTCGACGCCGCCCAGCGACTCGCCCAGCGTGAACAGCTTCGCGCGGTTGCACACCTCGACCGCCGCCTCCTCGCCGCCCTCGACGCGGAACGACACCATGCCGCCGAACGCCTTCATCTGCTTGGCCGCCGTCTCGTGGCCGGGGTGCTCCGGCAGGCCCGGGTAGAGGACCTGCGTGACGCGCGGGTGCCGCGTCAGCATCTCCGCGGCCCGCGTCGCGTTCTCGCTGTGGCGGTCCATGCGCACCGCGAGCGTCTTGATGCCGCGCAGCACCAGCCACGCGTCGAAGGGCCCGGCGACCGCGCCCATCGCGTTCTGGTGGTACGTCAGCTCCTCGCCGAGGGCCGCGTCGTTGACGATCAGCGCGCCGCCGACGACGTCCGAGTGGCCGCCCATGTACTTCGTGGTCGAGTGCACGACGACGTCCGCGCCAAGAGCCAGCGGCTGCTGGAGGTAGGGGCTCGCGAAGGTGTTGTCGACGACCAGGCGTACGCCGGCCGCGCGCGCGACGCCCGCGAGCGCCTGGATGTCACTGATGCCGAGCAGCGGGTTCGACGGGGTCTCGACCCAGATGACCTTGGTCTTCGGGGTCAGGGCCGCCCGTACCGCCGCCGGGTCGGAGGAGTCCGCGACCGAGAAGTCGACGCCCCACCGGGAGACGACCTTGGCGAACAGGCGGAAGGTGCCGCCGTAGGCGTCGTTCGGGATGACCACGTGGTCGCCCGGGCTCAGCAGGGTCCTGAGCAGGCAGTCCTCCGCCGCCAGGCCCGACGCGAAGGCCAGGCCGACGCTGCCGCCTTCCAGCGCCGCCAGGTTCTCCTCCAGAGCGGTGCGGGTCGGGTTGGCGCTGCGGCTGTACTCGTAGCCGCCGCGCAGTCCGCCCACGCCGTCCTGCTTGTACGTGGACACCTGATAGATCGGCGGTACGACCGCGCCCGTGAGGGGGTCCGCGGTGTTTCCGGCGTGGATCGCGAGAGTCTCGAAACTGTGCTGGTCGCTCATGGGAAACGAGCGTAGTTCGTCGCCGCCCGGGTCCCGTCCTCCCCACACGGCATCCGGCCATGCTCCGGACGGCGTCCGGGACAATGGAGCCATGGAGATTCTCTGGTTCCTGATCGCTCTGTGCATGCTCGCGGCGATCATCGGCCCTGTCGTACGCCGCAGGCGGGCCGGTGGCATCCGCCTGGTCGCACCCGGTTCGCCCGACGCCGCCGACCCGGCCGCCTACGGGTTCGTACGCCAGGAGCTGCTCGACGTACGGATGCCGGGCCCGGACCGGGACCTGGAGGACGTGCTGGAAGTGGTGCAGCGCTCGCAGGACTGGCGGGCGGCGGCCCAGCTGCTGGCCGGGACGCCCAAGGACGGCGAGGTGCGCTGGCAGCGCGTGCAGGCGTTCGCCGGGGCCGCGTCCCTGGAGCTCGCGGGGCAGCCCGGCGAGGGCGGGCGCTGGCTGCGGGCCTGGCGGGCCGAGTCGCCGAAGGACGCGGGCGGGGCGCAGGTGCACGCCGAGTTCCTGGTGCAGCAGGCGTGGCGCACCTCGACGCCCGGCACGGACGACTTCCGGATCATCCTGGAGGAGGCCCGCACGGTGTGCGGCGAGGCCGCCCTGCTGGCGCCGGGCGACCCGGTCCCGTACATCACCGAATTGGCCGTGGCCCGCGGGCTCGCCTACCCCGAGCCGGAGTTCGACCAGCTGTGGGCGAAGATCCTGGACCGGGCGCCGACCCACATGGGCGCGCACCTCGCGGCGCTGAGCTACCGCAGCGAGAACTGGCACGGCTCGCGGGAGGCCGCCGACGCCTTCGCGACCGCCGCAGCCGCCCGCGCCCCGAAGGGCTCGCTGCTCGCGGCGCTGCCCCTCTTCGCGGTGTACGAGCACCTGCCCGAGGTGGTGCTCGTGCAGAGCTTCTACCAGAGCGCGGTGGTGACCAGGGCGATGGAGGGCGCTCTGTACGCCGTGCACGCCGCCCGCCCCGACGACCCGATGCTGGCGCACGTACGCCACCTCCTGATCCTCTTCCTCGTACGCGCGGAACGCTGGTCGGAGGCCATGGACCAGATCCGCCACGTCGACGGCCACGTCGGCGCGCTGCCCTGGACGCACAGCCCCGACCCGGCGGCGGACTACGCGGTGTACCGGGCCCTCGCGGTGGCGGGCTACGAGGCGAACGGCGGCAGCCCGGCGACGCTTCCGGGCTGACCCGGCAGCCCGCCCCGGGCGCCCCACAGCCCGTGCGGAATCCCGCGCCCCTTCCCGGCGTTCACCCAAGGCGCAGTCCGTCCAGGAGGAGAGATCGCATGATGTTCGGCCGTACCCCCCAGCTCCCCACCCCGGAGCAGGCCCTGAAGGGCCGCCCGACCCCCGAGTTCGACGTCCCCTCCCGGCACACGGTCCTCGGCAACCCGCTCACGGGCCCGTACCCCGACGGCCTGGAGACCGCCGACTTCGGCATGGGCTGTTTCTGGGGCGCGGAGCGCAAGTTCTGGCAGACGGACGGCGTCTGGACGACGCTCGTCGGCTACCAGGGCGGCTACACCGAGAACCCGGCGTACGAGGAGACCTGCTCGGGCCTGACCGGCCACACGGAGGCGGTGCGGGTGGTCTTCGACCCCTCCGTCGTCTCGTACGAGGAGCTGCTGAAGGTCTTCTGGGAGAACCACAACCCGACCCAGGGCTTCCGCCAGGGCAATGACGTGGGCACGCAGTACCGCTCGGCGGTCTACACCCACTCCCCCGCCCAGGCGGCGGCCGCCGAGGCGTCCCGCGAGGCGTACCAGAAGGTGCTCACGGCCACGGGCCACGGCACGATCACCACGGAGATCCTCCCGGCGGACACCCGCCCCTTCTGGCCCGCCGAGCCGTACCACCAGCAGTACCTCGACAAGAACCCGGCCGGTTACTGCGGCATCGGCGGCACGGGTGTCTCCTGCCCGATCGGAGTGGCCAAGACCGACGGGTGACCTCCACCCCCGCGGCGACGAGGCGGGCACGACGACCGTCGTCCCCACCCGTCGCCGTGTACACGTACCGCGGGAACCCCACGACGCCGGAAGCGGAACAACGGCCGATGCGTACGATCGCCCACCGCGTACTGGGCCCCACCTGGGGCATAGCCATCGACCTCACGGCCGCCTCGGCCACGGTGACCACCCCACCGCCCGACGCCCACCGCATCGGCCCACGCATCTGGCTGGACCCGCACCCCGTCCTGCACCACCCTCCCACCGACCGCGCGGGCCTGCGCCTGTCCCCCGCCGAAGCCCAGTGGCTGCGGCACGGCCTCGTCCTGTCGGCGGAGAGCATCGAAGCGACCCTGCCACCGGAGCGGCTCACCCTGGTGACGACCCACCGCGTGTTGTTCCCCGAGACGCACTTCCAGCCGGAGGGCCTGGCCGGGGCGATGATGACGTGGTGCGCCGAGGAGTTCGCCCTGGCCCCTCCCACCGACCTCATCACGTTCGACCCCGCGGCGAACCGATTCCGCTACGGCTGGGAGCAACACCCCCCCTCCCAGCAGACGGCCCCCGCACGCACACCGCGCCGCACCCGCTTCCTGACGTGAGCCCCCGGGACCAACCACACACATGCGCCCCGTCCGTTAAACGCATGTGACTCCCGAAACTCCTGAGGCGTCGCCCACCGCCAACTGTCGACTTCCTCCCACCTCCACCCGTCGAACCGGCTGAGGGCTGGTGCCGGTGAGCCCCCTGTGACGGGACAGGCCCACCAGACGGCCCGCAGGCAGCCAACCGCCGCTCCCAAACGACAGCCACGAACGGACAGGTCGCCCCACACCCGCAGCCCCACCGACGGGTGTGCCGGCGCGGGTCGGGATGCTGATGTCGCACCGACAACCGTCGCCGCACCCGCCGAGCCAGGGGCCGCACCACCGCAGAAGCGACCGCGCCCCACCCACCGACCCGTCGCCCGGCAACGGTGTACGGCCACTCACCGAGCCTGACCCGTGGGCTCCCCCCGGGGGCCGCCCCCTCAAGCATTGCGTCGGAGGTTCGGCGGTCAAGGGTGGAGCGCAGCGCAATCGCCGCAGGCGACGCGACGCAGGAGCGCCCTTTACCGCCGAACCTCCGACGCCACCCTCCAGAAAGGCGGCCCCCACACCAGAAACAACCAACGCCCCGGCTCCACGAAGCCGCCCGCGCCACCCCGTCGCGCCCATGCCGCTGCCCGGCAATGCGACTGATAGACAGCAACCATGACTTACTACGCAGACCTCACGCCCTACACCTACGGCACGAACACAGCCGCGCCTCAACAAGCCGACAGGGCACCCCTGTTCGACGGTCTGCCGCAGGTGAACGTCGGCTGGCTCGCGCGGGTCAGGCCGTACGCCAAAGGCGACGCTCCTCCCGGCCTGGTGGAAGCCCTCAGAGACATGCAGCACACCCACCGGGCCCAGCAGACCCGCGGCTATCACTTCTGCCCCTGGTGTGCCGCGAGGCTCCTCGGCCTCAACGGCGCTCGTGACACCTGTCCGCGCGGCAGCGCCGAGATACGCGTCGTCGGAGACGGCGTCGTCTACGCCGCACCCGAGCTCATCACCCACTACGTCGAGGCCCACGAGTACGCGCCGCCCGCCGAGTTCGTCCGAGCCGTCCTCGCCGCCTCCGCGAGCTGAACCGCCCTCCTCCCCCGCCTGCGCCCCGCACCCCGAGGCGGCCCGTAATTCGTTGGCCCGCCGCAGCACAGCCCGCCACCATCACAGGATGCGCAACATCTTCCTGGAGACCGACCGGCTCATACTCCGCCCCTTCCGTGACGGTTCGGCAGACGGCTCGGACGACTGCTTCGCCGACGGTGACAGCGACGTCGACCGGCTCGTCGCCCTCGACAGCGACCCCGAAGTCATGCGCTACCTCAACGGAGGCCGACCCACCTCCCGCGCTGCCGTCGTCGAGCGCGTGCTGCCGCGGCTGATGCACGACTACGCCTGCACCGGCACCCGCGGCTTCTGGGCCGCCGAGGAAAAGGCGACGGCGCCGGCCCCGGGAACGGGGGCAGGGACGGCCGCGGGGAAGGGATCCCCGGTCGACAACCCCCGTACCTTCCTCGGGTGGTTCGAGTTCCGGCCGTTGTCCGAGGACAGCGGTGAAGTCGTCGAGCTCGGGTACCGGCTCGGCCGGGCCGCCTGGGGGCGCGGCTACGCCACCGAAGGGGCCCGCGCGCTGATCGACAAGGGCTTCACCGACCTCGGCGTCCAGCGCGTCACCGCCAACACCATGTACGTCAACTCCCGTTCGCGGCGCGTGATGGAGAAGGCCGGCCTCACGTTCGTACGCCGCTGGTACGGGGACTGGCCCGACAGCATCGAGGGCTCGGAGCACGGTGAAGTCGAGTACGCCCTCGAACGCGGCCAGTGGAAGGGCAGCCGCAGCCCAGCCGCACTCCCAGCCCCAGCCGCGGATGACCGGTGACGAGCACCCACCGAGTCCGGTACTTCTCCAGGCCGTGTACGGAACGTGATCCTGACCAGGGATGATTACGTCCTGTGTTCACGAACCTCATCACCGCCGTCGGCCTCGCCGTTCTCGCCTGGGCGCTCGTCCATGTCACCCGCCTCGCCCTCCGCAACCAGCAGGCCAAGCGTTTCGACGCCGCCGCCTACGGCCTCGTCCCCCGCGATCAGCTCGACGCCCACCGTGCCGGCCCTCCCCGCGACGAACCCGCTCTGGACCTCGCCGTAGAGGCCGCCTGCAACGGCGACTGGGAGCCGGCCGCCGGGCTGCTGGCCTCGGCGGCCGACGACGCGAACTGGGAGGCGCGGTGGCGGCTCGTCCAGGTCTTCGCGGACATCGCCGTGGAGGACGAGCGTTGGTTGCGGATCTGGCGCGCGGAGCTGCCGCACGACGCCGACGCCGTCGTCGTGCACGCCCATGCGCTCCTCCTGCGCGCCTGGGCGGCGCGCGGAGAGGCGTACGCCCATGCGACCTCCGACAGCCAGATGGCGCTCTTCGCCGAGCTCCTGCCGACCGCGATGCACGCCGCCCGGGAGGCGGCCCAGCTGGCGCCGCGCGACCCCTCACCGTGGATCACCATGGTCGCCGCGGCACGCGGGCTCGGGCTCTCCCACGACGAGTTCGAGAAGCTGTGGTCCGAGCTCAAGGCGCGCGCGCCGCACCACTACGACGCCCACTGGCAGGCGCTCCAGTACTGGTGCCAGAAGTGGTACGGCTCGCACAAGGCCATGTTCAGGTTCGCCAAGGAAGCGGCCGAGTCGGCGCCGGCCGGCTCCCTGCTCTCCGCCCTCCACCTGTTCGCCCTGCACGAGGCGGTGCTCATGGACGGTGACGAGGCGTACCGCACCTGGGTTTCCAAACCGCTGCTCGCCCGCGTCCAGGCCGACGTGGCGCAGGTGGACCCGGAGGATCACCGGCTGCGCGGGATACGGCACCTGCTCGCCTGGGCGCTGGTGAAGGGCGGGCGTTACGCCGAGGCCCTCGCGCAGTTCCGGCTGATCGGCGGGTGGTGCGGAGCGGCCCCGTGGACCGCCGCGAAGGACCCCGTGCTCGCCTTCGACCACGCCCGCGGCCTCGCGGCTCTGCACTCCGGCCGCCCGGGCAGCGCTCCGGCCGCGTAGCGAGCCGACCGGGGTGACGCGCGGCAGTGCTCACCGCCGCGGGTCACCCCGCCCCTCTCCGCCGCGCGTCACCCCACGTGCCGCCCCGGCCTCACCGCCGCCCGTCACCCCGCCTGCTGCCGCAGCTTCGCCGCCGTGGTCGCCGCGCTGGAGCCGGGGGCGACTCCGTCGGCCAGCACCGCGTCTCCGACGGACCGACCGACAGGGAAGGGTCCGGGAGCGGCGGCCCGCCCCCGCCGCCCGGGAGGTCCTCCGTCCGCCTCAGATCGTCGCCGCGTCGATCACGAAGCGGTAGCGCACGTCGCTCGCCAGGACCCGCTCGTACGCCTCGTTGATCCGGTCCGCGTCGATCAGCTCGATCTCCGCGCCGAGACCGTGCCGCGCGCAGAAGTCGAGCATCTCCTGCGTCTCGGCGATACCGCCGATCATCGAGCCGGCCAGCGTCTTGTTGCCGCCGATCAGCGAGAACATGTTGAGCGAGTTGGGCTCCTC
This sequence comes from Streptomyces sp. NPDC054887, assembly GCF_053610585.1. NCBI lineage: Bacteria > Bacillati > Actinomycetota > Actinomycetes > Kitasatosporales > Streptomycetaceae > Streptomyces > Streptomyces sp. NPDC054887. The sequence goes on from NZ_JBSGYQ010000014.1 coordinate 48,349, forward strand.
GGGGGCGCCCACGTTCACGAACGCCCCGCCGACCTTCAGCAGGCGGAGGTACGCGTCCATGTCGAGCGGTGCCGAGACCGTCGACACGATCAGGTCGAACGAGCCCGCGAGCTGCTCGAAGGTGCTCGGGTCGCCGGTCGCGTGGAAGTGGTCCGCGCCGAGCTTCAGCCCGTCCTCCTTCTTGCGGAGGGTCTGGCTCAGTACGGTGACCTCGGCGCCCAGCGCGTGGGCGATCTTGACGCCCATGTGGCCGAGACCGCCGAGGCCGAGGATCGCGACCTTCTTGCCCGGGCCGGCCTGCCAGTGGTTGAGCGGCGAGTAGAGGGTGATTCCGGCGCACAGCAGCGGCGCGGCGACGTCCAGCGACAGGCCCTCGGGGATGCGGACGGCGTAGTTCTCGTCGACGACGAGGTGGGTGGAGTAGCCGCCGTAGGTCGGCTCGCCGTTCTTGTCGAGGGCGTTGTAGGTGCCGGTCGCGCCCTTGGCGCAGTGCTGCTCCTGACCCGCCAGGCAGGCCTCGCACTCCCGGCAGGAGTCGACGAGGCAGCCGACGCCGACCCGGTCGCCGACCGTGTACTTGCTGACGGCGGAACCGACCTCGGTGACGATCCCCGCGATCTCGTGGCCGGGCACCATCGGGTAGATGCCCTTGCCCCAGCCGTCACGGACCTGGTGGATGTCGGAGTGACAGATGCCGGCGTACTTGATCTCGATCAGTACGTCGTGCTCGCCGACCGGGCGGCGCGGCACAGTGATCTTCTCCAGCGGGGCCTTCGCGGACGGAGCGGCGTACGCGGCGACGGAGGAGACCGACGCGGTGGAAGAGGCGGACGTGGCCTGCGAGGCCACGGAGACCGGTGCGGAGGAGGGCGCGGACGCTGCGGAGGAGGAAGAAGAACTCATACGGGCAGCCTGCCTGAGCTGCGCTTGTCCACCCAGCCCTCTGTTGAGCGTACGTCTGCTGTGCGTACTACTGGCAGGGTCAGGATGACCGGCGTACGACAGGCGATACGACAGGCAATACTTGAGTGTCATGGACCAGCGCGCCGAACTGAGTGAGTTCCTCCGCTCCCGCCGTGCGCGGCTCAAGCCCGAGGACGTCGGCCTGCCCGACTTCGGCAGGCACCGCCGCGTGCCCGGGCTGCGCCGCGAGGAGCTGGCGCAGCTCGCCGGGGTCTCGGTCGCGTACTACACGCGTCTTGAGCAGGGCAACGGCCGCAACGTCTCCATGGGGGTGCTGGACGCGATCGCCCGCGCCCTGCGGCTGTCCGACGCCGAGCGCGCCCACCTCACGCACCTCGCCAAGCCGACGCAGAAGCGGAAGCGGCCGGCGCGCCCGCAGCGCCTGCGGCCCGGCGTCCAGCAGCTCATGGACGCCATGGAGGGCGTCCCGGCGTACGTCATGGGGCGGCGCACCGACGTCCTCGGCAGCAACCGCCTGGCCCGCGCGCTCTTCGGTGACATCACCGCCCTGCCCCCGGAGGAGCGCAACCTCGCCCGGCTGCTGTTCCTGGCCGACGAGTTCCGTGACGTGTACGTCGACTGGGAGCTCAAGGCGTGCGAGGTCGTCAGCTACCTGCGGCTGGACGCGGGCTGCCACCCGGACGATCCGCTGCTGAGCACGCTGGTCGGCGAGCTGTCGGTGAAGAGCGAGGTGTTCAGGAGCCTGTGGGCGGCGCACCACGTGAAGGACAAGGGGCACGGGAGCAAGCGCCTGCACCACCCGCTGGTGGGCGACCTGACGCTGTCGTACGAGACGCTGACGCTGCCCGACGACCCGGAGCAGTGCCTGGTCACCTTCCACGCGGAGCCCGGGTCGCCGTCGCAGGACTCCCTGCGGCTGCTCGCGAGCTGGGGGTCGGACGTCGGTCTTGAGGTGCGCGGATGAGTGACGCTGCGGTGACCCTGCGCCGGGCGGCCGGGTCCGACGACGCGGCGGCGGTGGCCGGCGTGTGGCTGCGGTCGTACGACGCCGCGCTGCCCACGGTGCGGCGGGCCCACGGCGACGACGCGGTACGGGACTTCTTCCGGTACGTCGTCGTGCCCGAGCAGGAGACCTGGGTCGCGGAGAGCGGCGGGGCCGTGGTCGGGATGATGGCGCTGGAGCCGGGCCGGATCGAGCAGTTGTATCTGGCGCCGGAACACCGGGGGCGCGGAATCGGCGACCGCTTCGTGCGGCTCGCGAAGCAACGTTCCCCCGGCGGACTGGAGCTGTGGACCTTCCAGGTCAACGGGCCCGCCCACCGCTTCTACGAGCGGCACGGCTTCCACGCGGCCGAGCGGACGGACGGCTCGCGCAACGAGGAACGCGAGCCGGACGTGCGCTACGTGTGGACGCCGGAGCCGGCATCGGAGCCCGCACCGGCGCGCTGAGTGGAGGGGCGTGCGGGATCGGCGGGCTGAGCGCCCGGCGGGCCGCCGGTCCCCGCTCCGCCGCGGTCCGCCCGGTCACCGGACGTCAGACCCTCGCCTGGAAGATCCCCCCGGCCCGCTCGCGCCGGTAGCCGAGGGCCTCGTTGACGGCTCGCATCGGCCCGTTGTCCTCCGCCACCGTGGTGCCGATCCACCGCACTCGCGGCCGCTCGCGCGCCAGCTCGCGCAGCATCCGCGACTTCACCGCCCGGCCCAGGCCCCGGCCCCGGTGACCCGGCACGACCACGGTGTCGTACTGGAGCGCGCGTACGTCGGACGGGTCGCCCAGCACGATCTCGGTGTACGCGGCGACGGCCTCGCCGCCGCCCCGGGTGTCGACGGCGGCCACGGTGAACATCATTCCGCCCCGGTCGTGGACGACCTGCGCGGCGGCGCGAACCTTGTCCGCGTCCCAGGAGGGCGGCGCCTCGTCCCGTTCGCCGCTGGGGGCGTCGTCCATGGCGCTGTGCGCGGCGGCGGAGGAGGCGGCGAGGTGGTCGGGGACGACGCCTTCCCAGGCGACGAACGCATAGCCGTCGGGGAGTTCGCCGTCCGGGCGCGGGAGCGTCGTGTCCTGTACGTAGCAGGTGTGCGGCAGTACGTTCGCGAAGCCGCGTGCGGCGGCGAACCCCTCCCCCTCGCCGCCCCGGTCGAGTTCGGTGGCGACGGAGGTCCTGCCGTCGGCGGCCAGCTCGGCGCGTACGGCCTCCCACAGCGCGGACCCCACTCCGCGCCGCCGCGCCCCGGGGCGTACCGCCAGGGTGTCGAGGAACGCGGTGTGCTCGTTGCCCGGGTCCGTGCGCAGGAGCACCGAGGCGACTCCTTCGTACGACCCGTCGGGCGCGGTCACCGCGAAGGCGGTCATCCGGCCGCGCGGCGAGGGCACTTGTATCTTGCCGCCGGTCAGGGCACGGCCCGGGGGCGGGATGTCGGCGGGGAGGTCGTGGGCGTGGGCGGCGGTGACGACGGCGTGCCAGGCGTCGGCCTCGGCGTCGGTGGGCGGGGTGGCCAGGGTGTTCACGGTGAGAGGCATGTGCGGGAACGTACGCGCGCCATCCCGGGCCCGCACGCGAGTTCCGCCGGTCCGCCGGGCGCAGCCCGCCCCGCGGCGTCCCGGGGCGGGCCGGTGGTGGTCAGGGCGTGGTCGCGTTCTCCGTCACCGTGACGCGGCCCTTGCGGATGGTGGCGAGGCGCGGTGCGCGGCGGGCGATCGCGCTGTCGTGGGTCACCATCACGAACGTCAGCCCGTGCTCCTTCCACAGCCCTTCCAGCAGCTCCATGATCTCGTCCCGCATCGACTCGTCGAGGTTTCCGGTGGGCTCGTCGGCCAGCAGTACCTTGGGCCGCTTGACGAGCGCGCGGGCGATCGCGACGCGCTGCTGCTGGCCGCCGGACATCTCGCCGGGCAGATGGCCGAGGCGTTCGCCGAGGCCCACGGAGTGCAGCGCCTCCCCCGCCCGTTCGCGCCGGTCCGCCGCCTTCAGGCCCAGCGGTACGAGCGCCGTCTCGACGTTCTCCTGGGCGGTCAGGGTGGGGATGAGGTTGAAGCTCTGGAAGACGAAGCCGATGCTTTCGGCGCGGACCTTGGTGAGCCGGGCCTCCGGCAGCGCGGCGAGGTCGACGCCGTCGAGTTCGACGCTGCCCGACGTCGGCCGGTCGAGGCCGCCGAGCATCTGGAGGAGGGTGGACTTGCCGCCGCCGGTGGGGCCCTGGATGACGAGCCGGCCGCCGTCCTCGATGGTCAGGTCGACACCGGCGAGCGCGTCGATCGTTTCCCGGCCGCGCCGGTAGCGCTTGGTGACGCCTCTGAGCTGGTACATGGGTGGGTCAACTCCTGCGGGACGAGAAGGGGGTACGGGAGGGCGCGCGCATCAGGCCACGCGGCGCAGTGCGTCGGCCGGGCGCAGCCGGGAGGCCCGCCAGCCTCCGAAGGCGCCCGCGACGAGTCCGCCGGTTACGGCGAGCGCCACGGCGAGACCGATGGTGGTGAGGGAGACCGGCGCGGTGAGCGCGATGTCCACGGCCTTGCCGCCGGCCTGCCGGAGCGGGCCGCCCATGCCGCCCCCGGGGCCGGTCACGGTCGCGGCGGCCCCGCCGCCACCGCCTGCGCCGCCGCCGAGCTGGGCGGTGAGGGTGGGGCTGATCGCGGTGACGAGGTACGCGCCGCCCACGCCCACGGCGATGCCGAGCGCACCGCCGAGCAGGCCGTTGGCCAGGGCTTCGCCGACGACCTGGCGGGTGACGCGGCCGCTCTTCCAGCCGAGCGCCTTGAGCGTGCCGAACTCCTGCACCCGGCGGCTGACGGCCGCCGAGGTGAGCAGCCCGGCCACCAGGAAGGCGGCGGCCAGTACGACGACGGAGAGCCACTTGCCGACGCTGGTGGCCAGGTCGGACGCGGTGGACAGGGAGCCGGACACGGTGTCGGCGAGGTCGGCGGAGGTGGTGACGGTGGTGCCCGGGATGTTCTTCCGCACGGCCGTCTTGACGTCCTGGATGCGCTGGGAGTCGGTGGCCCTGACGTAGACGGTGGTGACCTTGTTCTTCGCGTCGGCCAGGGTCTGCGCCTGCTTGAGGGGGAGGTAGACGTTGGCGGCGGCGTCTCCGCTGTCGGCCGTCGCTATGCCCACGACCTCGTACTTCGTACCGGAGACGGTGACGCTGTCGCCGACGCCGAGCTTCTTCTCCTTGGCGTAGGCGCTGTCGACCACGGCGGTCCTGGCGTCGGTCTCCGACTTCGTGAAGGCGCGCCCCGCCGTGATCTTCGAGGAGGTGAGCGGGCCGAGGGCGGGCTCGGTGACGTCGGTTCCGTAGACGGAGAAGGAGTCGACGCCGAAGGCGGCGCCGCCGCCGCGCACCGCTCCGCCGCCGCCCGGCACACCCGGCTTCGCGGGCTGCGCCCTGTCGATCTCGCCGCGCTTGAACTGGCCGCTGACCTTGAGGACCTGGAGGCTCAGTCCTCCGACGGCGTCCGCGACGCCGTCCTGGTCCGCGACCTCGGCGACGGTGGAGGCGGCGAGGGTCTGGAAGCCCTGCACCAGCACCCGGTCGCTGCTCTGCTCCTTGTCGTCGCCGCTGTCCTTGGCGTCGAACTCGAAGCGCGGCTTGCGGCTGCTGTCGTTCTCACCCGGCGGTGGCGCGGCCTTGGTGACCGTCATGTCGGTCCCGAGTCCGTACAGCGATTCCAGGACCTTGTCCTGGGCGCGGCCCATGCCGGCGGAGACCGAACTGACCACGATGACCAGTGCGATACCCAGCGCGAGGCCGGAGGCGACCACGAAGGCCGCCTTTCTGCGGCGGCGCAGTTCGCGCCGGAGGTAGGTGAAGAACATGGCGCGAAGCTATGGGCGGCTCGTGATGGCTGGATAAGGCCGGTCTGAGAGCCGTATGAGAAGCGGACGCGGGCGGGAGGCCGGCCCGGACGGCCCATCACGGGGCGAGGGCGGGCCGGACGGCGTACGACGGCGGGCGCCGCCCTCGGAGTCGAGGGTGACGCCCGCCGTCGTACGTGCTGGGGGAACGCGGGGAGGAGGCTCGGATCAGACCGCGGAGCCGGCCTTCCACTGCTCCCAGTCCATGTTCCAGCCGTTGAGGCCGTTGTCCGGCTTGATGGTCTTGTCCGGGGAGTTCTTGACCACGACCACGTCGCCGATGAGGGAGTTGTCGAAGAACCACGCGCCCGGCTGGTTCGGGTCGTTCGCGCCCTTGGCGTCGTTCAGGCCCACGCAGCCGTGGCTGGTGTTGGCGCTGCCGAAGATCGAGTCGGCGCCCCAGTAGTTGCCGTGGATGAACGTGCCCGACGTGGACAGCCGCATGGCGTGCGGCACGTCCTTGATGTCGTACTCGCCCTTGCCGTCGTCGTCGGTGAAGCCGACCGTCGCACCGTTCATCCGGGTCTCCTTGAACTTCTCGGAGATCACCATCTGACCGTTGTACGTCGGGTTGTCCGGCGCGCCCGCGGAGATCGGGATGGTCTTGATCGTCTTGCCGTCCCGCGTGACCGTCATGGTCTTCGTCTTGGCGTCGACGGTGCTGACCTGGTTGCGCCCGACGCTGAAGGTGACGGTCTTGTCCTGGACGCCGTAGATGCCCTCGGCGCCTTCGACGCCGTCGAGAGCCAGCTTCATGGTGACCGTGGAGCCGCCCTTCCAGTACTCCTGGGGGCGGAAGTCGAGGCGCTGGGAGCTGAACCAGTGGCCGACGACCTCCTGGCCGCTGCTCGACGTGACCGTGATGCCCTTCTGGACGGCGGCCTTGTCGGTGATCGGCTTGTCGAAGTTGATCGACACCGGCATGCCCACGCCGACCTTGGAGCCGTCGTCGGGGGTGAAGTTCCCGATGAAGCTGTTGGCGGGCGAGACGGTGGTGAAGGAGGCGTTCTCGTGGGCCTCACGGCCCTCGGAGTCGGCCGCCGTCGCGGCGATCTTGTACGTCGTCGAGCGCTCGAGCTGCGCGTCCGGCTTCCAGCTCTTGCCGTCGGCGGCGATCGTGCCGGCCACCTTCGCACCGGCGGTCGAGGTCATGGTGACCTCGGTCAGCTTGCCCTCGCTGACGGTGACCTTGGTGCCGCGGTTGATGCTGACGTTGTCGGCGCCGCCCTTGGGCGTGATCGCTATTCGGGCCTTGGAGGTGTCCTTGGCCGCCGCCTCGTCCACCTCGGCCTGCGACTTCTTCGAGTTCTGGGCGCTGCTGCCGCCCTTGTCGCCGCCGTCGCTGCACGCCGAAAGGACCAGAACGCCGCTTAGCAGTGCGGACGCGGCCATCAGGCCCCTGCGCCGCTTGCTGTCCGTCATCACACGCTTCTCCATCGTTGCCGATTCCCCACACAGTCCCCGGGCAGAGCCGCTGGGCAGCGTCACCCTGCCAATGTTTTAAACACCTGTACCGTTTCGTCCGTTCCACATCTGGGGGGAATGTGGGGAACACCACTGAACACAGTGATCGACGCAGCCACGCCGCCGCCGGTTGCGGCGGCGGCGCGCAATTCTTCGCGGCGCCCGCCGGGCGGGCCCGGCTCACCGCGAACGCTACGCGGGGCCCTCCTCGTCGTCGTCATCCAGGTCCCACTCCACGGCGTCGGGGTTGTAGTCGATCCGTTCGCTGCTCCACGAGGCCTGCGCGAGTTCCACCCCGGGGACGCCGCTGATCAGGTCGAACGGGTCCACCAGGTGGGCGAGGGCCTCAGCCTCGTCTTCCCGCACGGCGGCCTCGGCATGCGTGCGTTCGACGTCCGCCGCATGGGCGTCCTGCGAGACATGGGCGAGAGCCGCTTCGGTGAGTTCTCCGGGGTGCGAGATTTCGAGTACCAATTCCACCTGGAGACGGACAAAGCGGGAGGTGTCAGTTGCGTTCATGTCTCGGAGCGTAGGCTGCGGGACCCCCGCGACTTTCCTGCGACCCGCTGCTTTCATTAGCATCGGCGCACACGGCCAATTCCCGGTTGCCTCAAGGGGGATCGATTACGTGTCCGCACGCCGACCGCTGCTGACCGCCACCGCCGCGGGCACACTGCTGTGTGCCCTGTGGTTCGTCCCGTCCGCCAACGCCACGGCGGAGCAGGAGGCGAAGCCGCAGCCCGCGTCGCAGGCGCAGTCGCCCGCCCAGTCCCCCGCCCGGTCCGCGCAGGACCAGGATCTCGCGCTGGCCGACACGGGCAGCGTGGACACGACGCCGTACCTGCTCGGCGGCACCGCGTTCCTCGGCGTGGGCGCCGGGTTCATGGCGTACTCGATGCGAAGGGCCGCGCGTCCGGTGATCTGACGCACGGCCCCCGCTCCACTCTTCCGGCGGCGCTGACGCCCCCGCGGTCCGGCCCGTCCGGTTCCGTTTCGGCGTCCGGCGGTCCGGTCCTCCCCCGCTCCCTTAGGCGAGCGGTCCTGTCACCGGCTCGACGGCCGCGACGAGTCCGCCCGCCCGTACGAAGGCGTCGGCCGCGGCGAGGTCGGGCGCCAGGAAGCGGTCCGGGCCGGGGCCCTGGACCCCCGCGTCCCGCACGGCCTTGATGACGGCCTGCGAGGCGGGCGCGGGCGTCAGGCCGGCGCGCAGTTCGATGCCGCGCGTGGCGGCGTACAGCTCGACGGCGACGATGCGGGCGAGGTTGTCGATCGTGGTGCGCAGCTTGCGCGCCGCCGACCAGCCCATGGAGACGTGGTCCTCCTGCATGGCGGAGGACGGGATCGAGTCCACGGACGCGGGCGACGCGAGCCGCTTCATCTCGCTGACCAGGGCGGCCTGCGTGTACTGGGCGATCATCAGGCCCGAGTCGACACCGGCGTCGTCGGCGAGGAAGGGCGGCAGCCCGTGCGACCGGTTCTTGTCGAGGAGCCGGTCGGTACGGCGCTCGCAGATGGAGCCGAGGTCGGCGGCGGCGATGGCGAGGAAGTCCAGTACGTACGCCACGGGCGCGCCGTGGAAGTTGCCGTTGGACTCGACGCGGCCGTCGGGCAGCACGACGGGGTTGTCGACGGCGGCGGCCAGCTCCCGCTCGGCGACGGTCAGGGCGTATGCGATCGTGTCGCGTCCGGCGCCGGCGACCTGGGGGGCGCAGCGCACGGAGTAGGCGTCCTGGACGCGGGGCGCGTCGTCCTGGTGGTGGCCGGTGAGCCCGGAGCCCGCGAGGACCCGGAGCATGTTGTCGGCGGACTCGCCCTGGCCGGGGTGGGGCCGTATGGCGTGCAGTTCGGGCGCGAGGACCTTGTCGGTGCCGAGGAGCGCTTCGAGGCTGAGGGCCGCGGTGATGTCGGCGGAGGTGTAGAGCCGCTTCAGGTCCGCGATGGCCATGATCAGCATGCCGAGCATGCCGTCGGTGCCGTTGAGGAGGGCCAGGCCCTCCTTCTCGCGCAGCTCGACCGGGGCGATGCCGTGCGCGGCGAGCAGTTCGCCGGCGGGCCGTACGACGCCGTCGGGCCCCGCCGCGTCGCCCTCGCCCATCAGCGCGAGGGCGCAGTGGCTGAGGGGGGCCAGGTCGCCGGAGCAGCCGAGCGAGCCGTACTCGTGGACGACGGGCGTGATGCCGGCGTTGAGGAGGTCCGCCATGGTCTGGGCGACGTGCGGGCGTACGCCGGTGTGGCCGGAGGCGACGGTCTTGAGCCGCAGGAACATGAGGGCGCGTACGACCTCGCGCTCGACGTGCGGGCCCATGCCGGCGGCGTGGGACCGGACGATGTTGCGCTGCAACTGGGCGCGCAGGTCCTGGCTGATGTGCCGGGAGGCGAGGGCGCCGAAGCCGGTCGAGACGCCGTAGACGGGCTCCGGCTTGGCGGCCAGCGCGTCGACGATCTCGCGCGAGGCGGCGAGGGCGGCGACGGCCTCCGGGGAGAGCTCGACCCTGGCGTTGTCCCGGGCGACGGCGATGACGTCCGCTGCGGTCGTCCCGGACGTCCCCAGCACGACTGTGTGCATATCCATATTCAGAACCCTACGGACTGAATCCCAATCTGTCACTACCCGACGACGGGTTGACCCCTTACCGCAACGCGGGCCGCCCGCCGCCCCTGTCCACGGGCGTGCGGACACCGGCCGACGGCCTCTCAGACGCCGGGCGGCCCCTCCTCGCCCGGCCGCAGACCCCGGAACGCCCGGCGATCGTGCGGCGCTGCGGGCGGGGCATCGGCGAGGCGGACCACCGCGCCGTCACGTCCCGCGACCACCGGTCGCGCCGACCGCGCCGCCTTCGCGCGGTACTGCGCCGCGTCCGCGAGCCGGAAGAGGCGGCGGGCCGTGCGCACCGGCCCGATCGGATCACCGGTCGAGGCGACGCCGCAGGCCACCCCCTCGCCCAGGTCCATCTCGGTGGCCCGTACGCACAGGTCCTCGGCCACCTTCACCACCGCGTCCGACGGCGGCCCCACCGCCAGCAGGCAGAACTCGTCGCCGCCGAGCCGCGCCGCCAGCGCCCCGGGCAGCATCGCGCCGCACAGGGACAGGACCGAGCCGAAACGTTCAAGCAGACGGTCGCCCACCGCATGGCCGAGCGAGTCGTTGACCCGCTTGAGACCGTTCAGGTCGCAGACGACCAGACTGACGACCGCCCCGGACTCCCGGTGGCGCTCCACCGCCTCGTCGAGCCCCATGTCGACGGCCCGCCGGTTCGCGAGCCCCGTCAGCGGGTCGGTGAAGGCGAGCTTGCGGACCTCCTCCAGCAGCTCCGTCTGGGCGATGCCGGCCGCCACGACCGAGGCGAGCACCGTCGCGAAGTCCGCGTCGGCCCGGCCGAAGACCGGGGCCCCGGCGGGCCGGGCCACGTACAGCTCCCCCCACGCCTGCCCGCGCAGCACGATCGGCGCGACCACGCAGGACCCGCGCCCGCGTCGCCGCAGCGCCGCCACGCGCTGGTGGCAGTAACCGGCGGGGCGGGCGGTCGGCCCGGGGCCCCGCGCCGTCTCGACCCAGGCGTTGGGCTCGCCGCCGCCCGCCCACTTCTCGTGCAGGAACTCCGTGATCTCCGGGAACTGGTGCACGGGATAGGTCTCCCCCTCGGGGAACTCCTCCTCGCCCTCGGCCCGCGCGCCCGCGTTGACGAGCACCCGCAACCGCCCCAGCTCGCGTTCCCACACCGAGACCGCCGCGAAGCTGCCCCCCAACGCCTGCTGCGCGCCCAGCGCGGCCGCGCGCCAGGACTCGCGCGGGGTGTGCGCCGCCGCCATCGCCTGCGCCAGCGTCACGACGGCCCGCAGCCGCACATCCTCACCCATCTCCCCAGCTTAGGGAGTCTGGGGTGATTTGTATCGTTTGATCCCTATTCGCCCGGCCACTGGGGTGCACGCTTCTCGTTGAACGCCGCCACGCCCTCCGCCCGGTCGCCCGAGAAGGCCACCGACCGCCACGCCGCGTCCTCGACCTCCAGGCCGGCCCGCAGGTCGAGGCCGTGCCCGAGCCGCATGGCCCGCTTCGCCGCCCGCAGCCCGACCGGCGAGTTGCCGGCGATCCGCGCCGCCAGCTCCAGCGCCTCCTCGCGGTCCCGCCCCGCGTCCACCAGCAGGTCCACCAGTCCGAGGGAGGCGGCCTCGGCGGCCTCCACGCGCCGCGCCGTGAACACCAGCTCCGCCGCCCGCGCCGCCCCGACCCGCCGGGGCAGCAGCTGCGTACCGCCGCCGCCGGGGATGACGCCCACCGACACCTCCGGCAGTCCCACCACCGCCGTACGGTCCGCCACGATCAGGTCGCAGGCCAGCGCCAGCTCGAAACCGCCGCCCAGCGCGAAGCCGTGCACGGCGGCGATCGTCGGCATCGGCAGTTCCAGCACCCCGGTGTACGCGCCCCGGGCCACCGGCCGCTGGCGCACCAGCTCGGCGTCCGTGAAGGAGTTGCGCTCCTTGAGGTCCGCGCCGACGCAGAACGCGCGCTCGTGGCTGGAGGTCACCACCGTCACCCGCACCCCCGGGTCGGCGCCCAGCGCGTCGCAGGCCGCGGCGACGGAGCGGGCCATGTCCGTCGACACCGCGTTCATCGCCTTGGGCCGGTCGAGGACCAGCTCGGCGACGTGCCCGTGCCGCCGTACGCCGACGAACTCCCCGAAGCGTTCCTGTTCCGCGGTCATGCCACACCCTCCCGGTTAACGATCGTTACCGGGAGGATCCTAGGTGGAGCGCCTGGTCAGAAGCCATGGTTCGACGGTGCCGAGCCCGCGCACGGGCCGCTGCCACATCGGCTGGAGCGCGAAGCGGTACGAGGGCGGTGCGACGCCCTCCTTCTCCGCCTTCTCCGCCTCGGCGGCGGCCTCCGCCTCGGACACCGGCGCGTCGCCCGTCCGCGACAGCTCCTCGGCCAGCGCCCCGTCCACCAGGAGTGCGTCCTTCGGCGCTATCGAGGTGAGCCTGCTGGCCAGGTTCACGGTCGTGCCGAACACATCGCCCATGCGGGTGGTGACCGTGCCGAACGCTATGCCGACGCGAAGGGCCGGCATCGTCTGGTCCGCGGCCATCGTCTCGATGAGCCGCAGCGCGATCTCCGCCGCCGTGCCCGCGTCGTCCGCCGCGTACAGGACCTCGTCGCCCAGCGTCTTGATGAGCCGGCCGCCGTGCGCCGCGACGAGGTCGGCGCAGGTGGTCTCGAACGCCTCGACCAGCTCGCCCAGCTCCTCCTCCTCCAGCCGCCGCGTCAGCCGCGTGAACCCGACGAGGTCCGCGAACCCGACGGCGAGCCGGCGGTCGACCATCTCCTCGTCGTCGGCGGCCTGGACGACCCGGCCGGTCGCGGCGGCGAGCTGGCGCCGCCAGACGTAGCGCAGGAACTCCTCCAGCTCGGGCAGGAGCAGCTCGACCAGCGGATACGTGACCTCGGTCCGGGTCATGCCCGGCTCCGGCGGCTCGGTCAGACCCTCCAGGAAGGAATCGATCTGCCATTCCGCCAGCCGGGCGGTGGTCTGTCCCGTGGACCGGGCGACCTGCACCGCCATCGGTTCGCTGAGCAGCCCCGCCTCGACGAGACCGGCGAGCCGCCGCAGGGCCAGGACGTCCGCCTCGGTCAGCGCCTTGGCCTGCCCGATGTCGGCGAAGCCCATGGCCCGCCAGAACCGGGACGCGAGGTCCATGGAGACGCCGGCCGTACGGGCGGCCTGAAAGGGGGTGTACCGGCGCTCGGCACCGAGGATGAGCTGCTCCAGCCGGATGGCGAGCGGATCGTCGGTCGGCTCGGCGGTGTGGTCGACGGCGTGGTGCGGAGTGGGGTACGGCGAGGGGTCCACGGCGGCGGGCACGGTGCCGTCCGTCCCGTCGGCGCGGACGATCCCGTGCGGCGGACCGCCCGCGGCGGAGGCGTCCGGCGCGTCGGCGCCGCCGGACCCGTCCGGTCCGTTCTCGGCGGGCGCCCGGTTCGCCGGGGAGCCCTCCCCGGCCGCGGAAGCACCCGCGCCGGGGCCGGAGGAGGCTGCCGCACCCACAGAGGACTCCTCACCCGCACCGGCCCCGGACGGCACGGCCGCACCCGGGTCCGGCGTCGCGCCCCGGCCCCGCCGCGCACCCGCAGAGGACCCCGCGTCGTCGACGGTCACCTACCGCCTCCTGCCCGTTCCCTGCGCACTGCCGTGTGTCCTGCCGATCGTCTGTCGCACCGATCCGTCACGGATCGCCTCAACGATACGGCAGGTGTGCCGTAGCTCACTCCCCCGTCCCGCGCGTTCCCTCTGTACTCGCCCCCGGCCTGAGGTGTACGACGTCACCCGCTCCCACCGGCTGCTGGACCCCCTCGGCGGTCGCCAGCACCAGCCGCCCGTGGCCGTCGACCGCCACCGCCTCGCCGGTCACCGACCGGCCGCCGGGCAGTTCCGCCCGTACGGTCCGGCCGAGGGTCGCGCAGCCCGCCGCGTACGCCTCCTGGAGCCGGCTCGCCGCCGGGTCGCCGCCGGACGCCCGCCACTCGCCGTACCACCGGTCGAGCGAACGCAGCACGGACCGGAGCAGCGGATCGCGGTCCGTCGAGACCGCTCCCGCGAGCGCCAGCGACCCGGCGCCGGGCACCGGCAGCTCCTTCTCGGACAGGGTGACGTTGACGCCGATGCCCACGACGACGCCGTCCGCGGCCCGCTCGGCGAGGATGCCGCCGGCCTTGCGTTCCTCGCCCCCGACCGTCACCAGCAGGTCGTTGGGCCACTTGAGCGCCGTGTCGACGCCGGCGGACCGGGACAGGGCGCTCGCCACCGCGACGCCGGCGAGCAGCGGCAGCCAGCCCCACTTCTCGACGGGGATCCCGGTGGGCTTCAGCAGGACGGAGAAGAAGAGCCCGGAGCGCGCGGGCGCCGACCAGCGCCGGTCGAGGCGGCCCCGGCCCTCGGTCTGCTCCTCGGCGACGAGGACGGCCCCTTCGGGGAGGCCGGCCGCCCGCGCGGCGAGGTCGGTGTTGGTGGATCCGACGGAGGCGACGACGTCCAGGGACGTCCACAGGCTGCCCTCCCGCACGAGTGCGCGGCGCAGCGCGACGGCGCTGAGCGGCGGCCGGTCGAGGTCGGACCAGCGGTGGTCTGAAGCATCGGGAGGCGTCATGCAACCCAGCGTAGGTGTGGCAAACGACGCACTGCCGAGCGGCACACGCGCCGCTACGCTACGTGCCAGTAGCCGTCCGCTGACCAGGCAGGGAGCCGCATCCCGATGTCCGAGCCCGAGACAGACATTCACACCACCGCGGGCAAAATCGCGGATCTGCAGCGCCGTATCGACGAGGCGACGCATGCGGGCTCCGCGCGCGCGGTCGAAAAGCAGCACGCCAAGGGCAAGTTGACGGCCCGTGAGCGCATCGATCTCCTCATGGACGAGGGGTCGTTCGTCGAGCTCGACGAGTTCGCCCGGCACCGCTCGACGAACTTCGGCATCGAGAAGAACCGCCCGTACGGCGACGGCGTGGTCACCGGCTACGGCACGGTCGACGGCCGCCCGGTCTGCGTCTACTCGCAGGACTTCACCATCTTCGGCGGGTCCCTCGGCGAGGTCTACGGCGAGAAGATCGTCAAGGTGATGGACTTCGCACTGAAGACCGGCTGTCCGGTCGTCGGCATCAACGACGGCGGCGGCGCGCGCATCCAGGAGGGCGTCGTCGCGCTCGGCCTGTTCGCCGAGATCTTCCGCCGCAACGTGCACGCGTCGGGTGTGGTCCCGCAGATCTCGCTGATCGTCGGCCCGTGCGCCGGCGGCGCGGTGTACTCGCCGGCGATCACCGACTTCACGGTGATGGTCGACCAGACCTCGCACATGTTCATCACCGGTCCTGACGTCATCAAGACCGTCACGGGCGAGGACGTCGGCTTCGAGGAGCTCGGCGGCGCGCGCACGCACAACACCACGTCGGGTGTGGCGCACCACATGGCGGGCGACGAGAAGGACGCGATCGAGTACGTCAAGTCGCTGCTCTCGTACCTGCCCTCGAACAACCTCAGCGAGCCGCCGGCCTTCCCCGAGGAGGCGGACCTGGAGACGTCCGACGAGGACCGCGAGCTGGACGCGCTGATCCCGGACAGCGCGAACCAGCCGTACGACATGCACACGGCCATCGAGCACGTGCTGGACGACGGCGAGTTCCTGGAGACGCAGGCGCTTTTCGCGCCGAACATCGTCACCGGCTTCGGCCGGGTCGAGGGCCACCCGGTCGGCATCGTCGCCAACCAGCCGATGCAGTTCGCGGGCTGCCTGGACATCAACGCGTCCGAGAAGGCCGCGCGCTTCGTCCGCACCTGCGACGCGTTCAACGTGCCGGTGCTGACGTTCGTGGACGTGCCCGGCTTCCTGCCGGGCGTGGACCAGGAGTACGGCGGCATCATCCGGCGCGGCGCGAAGCTGATCTACGCGTACGCGGAGGCGACGGTCCCGCTCATCACGGTCATCACCCGCAAGGCGTTCGGCGGCGCGTACGACGTCATGGGCTCCAAGCACCTGGGCGCGGACCTGAACCTGGCGTGGCCGACCGCGCAGATCGCGGTGATGGGCGCGCAGGGCGCGGTGAACATCCTGCACCGGCGGACGATCGCGGCCGCCGAGGACCCGGAGGCGACCCGCGCGGAGCTGATCGCCGACTACGAGGACACGCTGCTGAACCCGTACGTCGCCGCCGAGCGGGGTTACGTCGACGCGGTGATCATGCCGTCGGAGACGCGCCGCCACATCGTGCGCGGACTGCGTCAGCTGCGGACCAAGCGGGAATCCCTCCCTCCGAAGAAGCACGGCAACATCCCCCTCTAGGAAGGCGCCTGACGATGATCAAGGTCGTACGGGGCAACCCGACCCCTGAGGAGCTGGCCGCCGCACTGGCGGTGGTCCAGGCACGCGCCGCGGCGGCGGCCGGCGCGCCGTCCGGCGCCGAGGAACCGCCGACCGCCTGGTCGGACCCGGCCAGGGTGGCCAGGCACCGGCTGCCGCAGCCGGGGCCGACGGCCTGGGGCCGGACGTACTGGCCCGGCTAGACGAAGTGACGAAGGCCGGGCCCGGTGAGCGGGTCCGGCCTTCGCCGTCCTGGCCTCAGAGGACTTCGGCGAGGGTCTCCGCCATCAGCCGGTAGCCGGCGTCGTCGGGGTGCAGGGCGTCCCCGTGGTCGTACGCCGGGTGCAGGCGGTCGGGGTCGGCCGGGTCGGCGAGCGCCCGGTCGAAGTCGGCGTACGCGTCGAACTCGCCCGACGTGCGGATCCAGTGGTTGACCTCGTCGCTCACCCGCGCCGCGTGCTCGCCCCAGTGGTCGGAGCCCTTGAGCGGCAGCAGGGTCGCGCCGACGATCCGCAGGCCCTCGGCGTGGGCGGCGCGGATCAGCTTCCGGTAGCCGGCGACGAGTTCGGCGGAGGAGACGACCGGCGAGGGCTTGTAGGTCGGCCGGTCCTTCGCCTCGCTGAAGCCGATGTCGTTGACACCTTCGAGCACGACGACGGTGGAGACGCCGGGCTGGTCGAGGGCGTCGCGGCCGAAGCGGGCCGTGGCGCGTTCGCCGTACCAGGCCGAGTCGTTGAGGACGAGGTTGCCGCCGATGCCCTGGTTGACGACCGGTCGGCCGGTGCGCTCGGCGAGGGCGTCGGACCAGCGGCGGTCGGCGTCCGGGGTCGAGCCGAAGCCGTCGGTTATCGAGTCGCCGAACAGCACGACGCCGTCCTTCTTGCGGGGCTCGCGGGGCTCGCGGAGAGGGGCCGAGCCGACCTCGACGCCGGAGAGGTAGTACCAGGACCGGGTGGTGCCGGTGAAGGCCGCGCCGGACGGGTCGGCGCGGTGGTCCCCTTCGGCGCGGTAGGTGCCGGTCCATGCCTGGGCGTGGAAGGTGGCTGGTCCGGTGGTGCCGGCGAAGTGGAGGGTGACGGTGACGGACTCCAGCCGGTCCAGGGGCAGGGCGGCGGGGTCGCTGCGCAGTTCGCCGCGCGCGGGTATCCGCACAGACCGTCTGCCGGAGAAGGTGAGGTGGCGGACGCTGCCGGCCTCGACCGCGGCGCCGCCGCCCTTCGCGGTGCGGGCGATCGTGGCGCCGGTGACGTCGAGCGGCGAGGTCCCGTAGGCGTTGGAGAGGCGGATACGGGCCCGTTCGCCGGCGGCCGTGACGCGGACCACCTGGCGGACGGTCTGGTGCGAGAAGCCCTCCTGGGACCAGTTGGGCGTGAAACCGGTGCTGGGGGACTGGGGCGATGCGCCCCAGGCGGCGGTCCAGCGGGCGACGGGCTGGGGCGCGGGCGCCGGCTGGGCGGCACCGAGCAGGCCGAGCGCGAGGGCGGAGGCGGCGACGGGGGCGGCGATACGGCGGACACGGTGGGCGTTCATGGGCACGGCCTTCCCTAATGGGAAATCAGTTCCGTTAAGATGCGGGGACCGTACCAGACTCGGAGCGCCTAATGGAACAGAATTCCCGTTTGCAGCCGTCCGCCTCGGCCACGCCGGGGACCGTGCGCCCCGGCGGCCGGACCGCCAAGGTGCGCGCCGCCGTGCTGGAGGCGACGCGGGACGCGCTGGTGGAGGGCGGCTTCCACGGGGTGAACCCGGACCGGGTGGCGGCCCGCGCCGCCGTCGGCAAGACGACGGTCTACCGCCGCTGGGGCTCGGCGGCCGGACTCGTCGCCGATCTGCTGCGGGACATGGCCGAGCAGTCGGTCCCCGCCGCCGACACCGGATCGCTGGACGGCGATCTGCTGGCCAACGCCCGCCTGGTGCACCGGACCCTCACCGACCCCCGCATGGGCCCGGTGTTCCAGGCGGTCGTCGCGGCGGCGGCGTGCGACGAGGAGTGCGCGACGGCACTGAACGGCTTCTACGCGACCCGCATCCACGCCTGGGCGCCGTGCGTGGACCGCGCGGCGGACCGGGGGGAGGTGCCGGCCGGCACGGACGCGGGCGAGGTGGTGCGGGCGGTCTCGGCCCCGCTCTACTACCGCTTCCTCGTCAGCCGCGAACCCCTGTCCGACGCGGACGCGGTGCGGGCGGCGGCGGTGGCCGTGACGGCGGCGAAGACCGGAGCGTTCACCCGGAATTAGTCCCCTGGTACTGGACGCCCTGAGTACACGTACTCAGGCGCCGAAGCCGTTTCGGTCGCAGGATCGAAGGCATGCTGTGGTCCGACCCGGAGAACGAGCCTCCGAAAGAACTGCGCGAGACGCAGGCGATGCTCCGGCGCGCGGGCGTACTGCTCGCCCTCGCGATGGTGCTGGCGATGCTGGCGGCCGGTATCCGCTGAACCTTCCGTCCGCCGCGGGGTCACGTCCGCGGGGTCACGTCCGTGGGGGTTGCCTCCGTCGCCGTACGGGGCGCCCGGCCGCCTCCCGCGCGCCTCGTACGATGAAGCGCATGACTGATCCGCGCCGCCGCCTCGTCCTCGCATCCGCCTCCCCCGCCCGCCTCGGACTCCTGCGCCAGGCCGGGCTCGCCCCCGAGGTGATCGTCAGCGGCGTCGACGAGGACGCCGTCACCGCGCCCACGCCGGGCGAGCTGGCACTCGTACTCGCCGAGGCCAAGGCCGCGTCCGTGGCCGCCCGCCCCGAGGCCGCCGGCGCCCTCGTCGTCGGCTGCGACTCCGTGCTCGAACTCGACGGGGCCGCACTGGGCAAGCCCGCCGACGCCGAGGACGCCACCGCCCGCTGGAAGGCCATGCGGGGCCGCTCCGGCATCCTCCAGACCGGCCACTGCGTGATCGACACCGCCACCGGCCGCCGGGCCTCCGCCACCGCGTCCACCACCGTCCGCTTCGGCGAGCCGACGGACGCCGAGATCGCCGCGTACGTGGCCACCGGCGAACCCCTCCACGTCGCCGGCGCCTTCACGCTCGACGGCCGCTCGGCCCCGTTCGTCGACGGCATCGACGGCGACCCCGGCAACGTCATCGGCCTGTCGCTGCCCCTGCTGCGCCGCCTGCTGGGCGAGCTGGGCACGCCGATCACCGCCCTGTGGGCCTGACCCCCGCAGCCACCTCCGCCAGGGCCTCGCCCAGCGCCGCGACGCCCTGGGTGATGCCGCCCGGGGGCGTCGCGGCGTAACCGAGCACCAGGCCGGGGCTGCCCGCCCGCTGCCGGTGCCACGACAGCGGCTGCACCTTGACGCCGCGCGCGAGCGCCGCCGCCGCGAGGCCGGTGTCGTCGAAGCGCGCGCCGTCGAAGGTGATCATCAGGTGCAGGCCCGCCGCCGCCCCGTGCACCACCGCCCCCGGCAGATGCGCCCGGATCGCCGTGATCATCGCGTCACGGCGACGCCGGTGCCGACGCCGCAGCAGGCGCAGATGGCGCTCCATCTCGCCCGACTCCATGAGGCGGGCCAGGACGAGCTGCGGGAGCACCGCGTTGCCGAGGTCGGCGAACCGCTTGGCCTCCACCAGGGCGTCCCGGTACCGCGGCGGCGCCAGCATCCATCCCACCCGCAGCGCGGGCGCCAGCAGCTTGGACACGCTCCCGGCGTAGCAGACCCGCTCCGCCAGCACCGAGCGCAGCGCGGGCACCGGCGGCCGGTCGTAGCGGTGCTCGGCGTCGTAGTCGTCCTCGACGAGCAGACCGCCCCCGGCCGCCCACCGCATCAGCTCCCGCCGGCGCCGGCCGCCGAGCACCACTCCGGTCGGGAACTGGTGCGCCGGGGTGAGCAGCACCGTTTCCGCGCCGGTGGCCCGCAGCGCGTCGACCCGGATACCCTCGGCGTCCACCTCGACCGGCGGCGTCTCCAGCCGCCGGTCGCGCAGATGGTGCCGGGCCCCGAGCGACCCGGGGTCCTCCACCGCCATCGCGCGGACCCCGTCGTCCCGAAGCACCTGCGCCAGCAGCCCGAGGCCCTGCGCGGTGCCGTACGTGATCACGACGTCGGCCGGGTCCACCCTGAACCCCCGGTTGCGGGCCAGCCAGTTCGCCACCGCGTCGCGCAGTCCGGGCGCCCCGCGCGGGTCCCCGTACCCGAGGTCGGACGCCGACAGGTCCTTCAGCACGGCGCGTTCGGCACGCAGCCACGCCGTGCGGGGGAACGCGGCGAGGTCGGGGACGCCGGGCGACAGGTCGATGCGCGCCCGGACCGCGCGCAGCGCGTCGAAGACGTCCGGGCCGGGCGGCGTCGCGGTGAACACCGCACCGGGGGGCGCGGGCGCGGCGGGCGCGGCGGCGGGAGCAGGGGCGGCGGCCACGGGGGCCGCGACGACCACCGTCCCGCCCCTCCCCCGGCCCGCCACGTGGCCGTCCTCGGTGAGGCGCTGGTACGCCTCGGTCACCACCCCGCGGGAGACCCGCAGCTCGGCCGCGAGGACCCGGGTGGCGGGCAACCTGCCGCCGACCGGGAGGCTCCCGTCCGCGATCGCGGTCCTCAGCCTGGCCGCCAGCCAGTCGGACAGCCCGCCGGCCGGTGCCTCGCCGGGATCCAGCTGGAGGAAGTCCGATCCGGGGGACGCGGTTATGGACCGGTCTGACGAGGAGTCAATGGACCTGTTCACCGGTCCATAGTGGCGCGACGCTGAACGCATGACCACAGAATTCCTGCTGACCTCGCTCGTCGTCGTGGCCACCCCCGGCACCGGCGCCCTCTACACGATGGCGGCCGGCCTCTCGCGCGGCGCCCGCGCGAGCGCGCTGGCCGCAGCCGCCTCCACCCTCGGGGTCGTGCCGCACATGGTGGCGGCGATCACCGGCCTGGCCGCGCTGCTCCACACGAGCGCGACGGCGTTCCAGATCCTCAAGTACCTGGGCGTCGCCTACCTGCTGTACATGGCGTGGAGCACGCTGCGGGACAAGGGCGCTCTGACGGCGGAGCAGGAGACCGGGAACCCGTCGGCGGTGAAGGTCCTCACCTCCGGAGTCCTCATGAACCTCCTCAACCCCAAGCTGACCGTGTTCTTCTTCGCTTTCCTGCCCCAGTTCGTCAGCCCGGGCGAGCCCCGCGTACCGCTGCGGATGGCCGAGTTGAGCGCCGTGTTCATGCTGCTCACCTTCGTGGTGTTCGCGCTGTACGGGGTGTTCGCCGCCGCGATGCGCCGCCACGTCCTGAGCCGGCCCCGGGTGCTGACCGTGATGCGCAGGGTCTTCGCGGGCGCGTTCGCCGCCCTCGGCGCCCGGCTCGCGTTCCTCTGAGCGCCGGGGCGCACGGCTCCGGCGCGCCGCGACCGGAAGCCCCCGGAGCTGTCGCAGGCGAGGCGGCAGGGGCCGTCAGGCGGGCGCCGGAGCCCCGTTCGCGGGCCCGGTGGGCGGAACGTCCTGGGTGTCCGCGGGGCCGGAGACGCCGCCGGCGTCCCGCTCGTCCCGCTTCCCGTACGCGATGACCGACAGCACGACGAGGCCGAACTCGGCCATCAGCACCACGAACGCGGCCCAGCCGACCAGCCCGACGCACAGCGCCCCGAGCACCCCGTGCACCACCGCGCAGGCGATCAGCAGGATGCGGCCGAGGCGGCCGGGCGCCCGGTCCGTCAGCGCGGCGCGCAGCAGCAGCACCCCGCACGCCACCAGGTAGAGGCCGAAGCCGCCGCCCATCACGTACGTCGACGTGGACATCACATCCGGGTCGAGCCCGGCGAGGGACATCGACTGCCCGCTGACGACCTTGCCGAGGATCCAGTGGACGAACACGATCCCGACGGCTTCCACGACCAGCACCGCCGCGGCAGCGGCAGCTATCGGCCTGCGCGCCACGGCGCCCACCCTCTTCCGGCTGTTACCCCTAGTACGTAGCGACACCCAAACGCTACTAACCGGTAATGCTCCGTACAAGGGTTCTGACGCGGCCGGTGCCGACGGCAAAGAATCGCGCGGCGCTTCGTAGGGACCCGACAAAGAAAGCTGGCGCGCCGCTGGCCGCCCAGACAGAGACCTGCGCCACACCCGAGGGCTACTGTGCGGTGGGAGAACCCGTCGTACCGTGGTGCGACAAGGGAATTCGCGACTCGAGCGGGACTCGCATCACGCTCCGTGTGGGCAAGCTCACTATTGGGGATGGGTCGTAGGTCCGTGTCGGCAGTCCCTAAACTCAGCTTGTTTCAAGGAGGGAGCCAATCGTGCGCAAGGTGCTCATCGCCAACCGAGGCGAAATCGCTGTCCGCGTTGCTCGGGCCTGCCGGGATGCCGGGATCGCGAGCGTAGCCGTCTACGCCGACCCGGACCGGGACGCTCTGCACGTCCGCGCGGCCGACGAGGCGTTCGCTCTGGGCGGTGACACCCCGGCCGCCAGTTACCTGGACATGGCCAAGGTGCTCCAGGCCGCCAAGGATTCGGGGGCGGATGCCGTTCACCCCGGCTACGGCTTCCTTTCCGAGAACGCCGAGTTCGCGCAGGCCGTGCTCGACGCGGGCCTGACCTGGATCGGCCCGCCGCCGCAGGCCATCCGCGACCTGGGCGACAAGGTGGCGGCCCGGCACATCGCGCAGCGCGCGGGAGCCCCGCTCGTCGCCGGTACGCCGGACCCGGTCTCCGGCGCCGACGAGGTCGTCGCGTTCGCCGAGCAGAACGGTCTGCCGATCGCCATCAAGGCGGCCTTCGGCGGCGGCGGCCGCGGCCTGAAGGTCGCCCGTACGCTCGAAGAGGTACCGGAGCTGTACGACTCCGCCGTCCGCGAGGCCGTCGCCGCCTTCGGCCGCGGCGAGTGCTTCGTCGAGCGCTACCTCGACAAGCCGCGCCACGTCGAGACGCAGTGCCTGGCCGACAGCCACGGCAACGTCGTCGTCGTCTCCACCCGTGACTGCTCGCTCCAGCGCCGCCACCAGAAGCTGGTGGAGGAGGCCCCCGCGCCGTTCCTGAGCGAGGCCCAGAACGCCGAGCTGTACCGCGCGTCCAAGGCCATCCTCAGGGAGGCCGGTTACGTCGGCGCCGGCACCGTCGAGTTCCTCGTCGGCGTGGACGGCACCATCTCCTTCCTGGAGGTCAACACCCGCCTCCAGGTCGAGCACCCGGTCTCCGAAGAGGTCACCGGCATCGACCTGGTCCGCGAGATGTTCCGGATCGCCGACGGCGAGGAGCTGGGGTACGACGACCCGGCCGTGCGCGGGCACTCCATCGAGTTCCGCATCAACGGCGAGGACCCGGGCCGCGGCTTCCTGCCCGCCCCCGGCACGGTGACCGCCTTCGCGCCGCCGTCCGGCCCCGGTGTCCGCCTGGACGCGGGCGTGGAGTCGGGCAGCGTCATCGGCCCGGCGTGGGACTCGCTGCTGGCCAAGCTGATCGTCACCGGCGCCAGCCGCGAGCAGGCGCTCCAGCGCGCCGCGCGCGCTCTGGCGGAGTTCAACGTCGAGGGCATGGCCACCGCCATCCCGTTCCACCGCGCGGTCGTCGCGGACCCGGCGTTCACCTCCGACCCGTTCACGGTCCACACCCGGTGGATCGAGACCGAGTTCGTCAACGAGATCCCGCCCTTCACCGTTCCGGGCGCCGACGCGGACGAGGACGAGTCCGGTCGCGAGACCATCGTCGTCGAGGTCGGCGGCAAGCGGCTCGAAGTCTCGCTGCCGTCCTCGCTGGGCATGACGCTGGCCCGGACCGGCCTGGCCGCCGGCGCCAAGCCGAAGCGCCGCGCCGCGAAGAAGTCCGGCCCCGCCGCCTCCGGCGACACCCTCGCCTCGCCCATGCAGGGCACGATCGTCAAGGTCGCGGTCGAGGAGGGCCAGGAGGTCAAGGAGGGCGACCTGGTCGTCGTCCTGGAGGCCATGAAGATGGAGCAGCCGCTGAACGCGCACCGTTCCGGCACCGTCAAGGGCCTGACCGCCGAGGTCGGCGCGTCGCTCACGTCCGGTGCCGTCATCTGCGAGATCAAGGACTGACGTCCGGCGGCCGTGCGCCGTGAGTGAGCCGAGGGCCCCGTCGATACCGGCGGGGCCCTCGGCTCGCAATGGCATCCTGGAGACCGGAGCAGGAAAGGGCAACGCCATGGCGACGAGCAGACCACAGCCGTCGGGAGCGCCGACCCCGCCGCTGTCGCGGCCGCCGTCGGAGTCCCGGACGCAGCAGCCGGCCCCCGGGCACGGGACCCGGCCGGCCCCGGCCACCGCCGCGGGGGCGGTGCGGCCCATGCGCGCCGATGCCCGGCGCAACTACGAACGCGTGCTGGCCGAGGCCCGTACCGCCTTCGCCGAGCACGGCACCGACGCCTCCCTCGAAGACGTCGCACGCCGCGCCGGGGTGGGCATCGGCACGCTGTACCGGCACTTCCCCACCCGGCACGCCCTGATGAGCGCGGTCTTCCAGGGCGCCGTGGACGAACTCCTCGCACGGTCGCGGGAACTCGCCGACAGCGACGCACCGTGCTCCGCGCTCGTCGTCTGGCTGCGCGACATCGTCACGCACGCCGGTGAGTACCGCGGGCTCGCCCGCGCGCTCATGTCGGCCTCCCGCGACAAGAGTTCGGCCCTCGCGCGGTGCAGTACGCCGATGAACGCGGCGGGTGAGCGGCTGCTCGTACGGGCTCAGGAGAGCGGCGCCGTGCGGCCCGACGTGTCGATCGGCGACGTGATGCAGCTGACGAACGCCATCGCGCTGGCCGCCGAACAGGCCCCGGACGATCCGGAGTTGGCCGACCGGCTGCTGACGCTGACGCTGAAGGGGCTACGGGCGGAGCCGGGTCCGGGGTGACCGGAGCTCCGGTTCAGCGGCGGCGCATGTCGGCGACGCGGGCCCGCTCCCGCTCGGCGGGCCCGGACTGCTGGTCCGCCAGCGCTCCGGCGCCGCGCAGCGCCCCGGGGCCGCCCGGGTGCGTACGCCGCTGACCGGGCAGCGGCATGTCCCGGCGGGGCTGGCGTCCGGTCGGGACGCTCTCTGCCCCTGAGCCCGCCGGTCCCGGGCCGGCGACGGCGATCTGCACGCCCTGGTCCGCCAGGGCCTGCAACTCGGTCGCGGCGCGGTCGTCGTGCTGCGGCGGCTCGTCGGTGACCAGACGCGTGATGACGTCCGTCGGCACCGTCTGGAACATCGTGTCGGTGCCGAGCTTGGTGTGGTCCGCGAGGACCACCACCTCGGCGGCGGCCTGCACCAGCGCCCTGTCGACGCTGGCGGACAGCATGTTGGACGTGGACAGACCGCGCTCGGCGGTCAGTCCGCTGCCGGAGAGGAAGGCCCGGGAGACGCGCAGGCCCTGGAGGGACTGCTCGGCCCCGCTGCCGACCAGCGCGTAGTTCGACCCGCGCAGGGTGCCGCCGGTCATGACGACCTCGACGCGGTTGGCGTGCGCCAACGCCTGTGCGACGAGCAGGGAGTTGGTGACGACGGTGAGCCCGGGAACCCGGGCGAGCCGTCTGGCCAGCTCCTGTGTGGTCGTCCCGGCGCCGACGACGATGGCTTCGCCCTCTTCGACGAGTCCCGCGGCGAGGTCGGCGATGGCCGTCTTCTCCGCGGTCGCGAGATGGGATTTCTGCGGAAAGCCGGACTCCCGCGTGAAACCGCCCGGCAGTACCGCACCGCCGTGCCGGCGGTCGAGGAGTCCTTCTGCCTCCAGCGCCCGCACGTCCCGCCGTACGGTCACTTCGGAGGTCTGGACGACACGGGCGAGCTCTCGGAGCGATACAGCCCCGTTGGCGCGCACCATTTCGAGGATCAATTGGCGACGTTCTGCAGCGAACACGAAACTGACAGTAACCTGGGCAGCCGATAGTTTTCAGCAGTTTGCGCCGAATAACAGAAGTTGTGCCCAAAGTGGGGCGCGGAGTGGTATACGCGGCGTACGCCGGTGGCGTATGCCGCGTGACCTCCCCGGTGACCCCGCGGACTACGCCTCGGCGGACGTCTTGCGGGTGTGCAGCTGCCGCGCGACCTCGGCGATCGATCCCGACAGGGACGGGTAGACCGTGAACGCGTTCGCGATCTGTTCCACGGTCAGGTTGTTGTCGACCGCGATCGAAATCGGGTGGATGAGCTCACTCGCGCGCGGCGCGACGACGCAGCCGCCGACCACGATGCCCGTGCCCGGACGGCAGAAGATCTTGACGAAGCCGTCGCGGATGCCCTGCATCTTCGCGCGCGGGTTGCGCAGCAGCGGCAGCTTCACCGAGCGCGCGTCGATCTTGCCCGCGTCCACGTCGGCCTGGGTGTAGCCGACCGTGGCGATCTCGGGGTCGGTGAAGACGTTCGACGAGACGGTCTTGAGGTTCAGCGGCGTCACCGCGTCGCCGAGGAAGTGGTACATCGCGATCCGGCCCTGCATGGCCGCGACCGACGCGAGGGCGAAGACGCCGGTCACGTCGCCCGCCGCGTACACGCCGGGAGCGGTCGTACGGGAGACCTTGTCGGTCCAGATGTGGCCCGAGTCCTTCAGCCGGACGCCGGACTCCTCCAGGCCCATCCCCGCGGTGTTGGGGATGGCGCCGACGGCCATCAGGCAGTGCGTGCCGCTGATGACGCGCCCGTCGGACAGGGTGACCTCCACCCGGTCGCCGACCCGCTTGGCGGACTCGGCGCGGGAGCGGGCCATGACGTTCATGCCGCGTCGCCGGAAGACGTCCTCCAGGACCGCCGCGGCGTCCGGGTCCTCGCCCGGCAGCACGCGGTCGCGCGAGGAGACGAGGGTGACGCGGGAGCCGAGCGCCTGGTACGCGCCGGCGAACTCGGCGCCGGTGACACCGGAGCCGACCACGATGAGCTCCTCGGGGAGCTCGTCCAGGTCGTACACCTGCGTCCAGTTCAGGATCCGCTCGCCGTCCGGCAGGGCGTCGGGGATCTCGCGCGGGTGGCCGCCGGTGGCGATCAGCACCGCGTCGGCGGTGAGGCGCTCCTCGTTGCCGTCGCCGTACGTGACGACGACCGTGCGCGAGCCGTCCGCGTCCTGCTGGCCCTCCAGGCGGCCCCGGCCGCGCAGCACGCGCGCGCCGGCCCGCGTGACGGACGCGGTGATGTCGTGGGACTGCGCGAGCGCGAGGCGCTTCACGCGGCGGTTGACCTTGCCCAGGTCCACGCCGACCACGCGGGCCGCCTGCTCGACGTGCGGCGTGTCGTCGGCGACGATGATGCCCAACTCCTCGTACGAAGAGTCGAAGGTCGTCATCACCTCGGCCGTCGCGATCAGAGTCTTGGACGGTACGCAGTCGGTCAGCACCGACGCCCCGCCCAGACCGTCGCTGTCGACGACGGTCACCTCCGCGCCGAGCTGGGCGCCCACCAGGGCCGCCTCGTATCCGCCGGGTCCGCCACCGATGATCACGATCCGGGTCACGAAAAAGTCCGCCTCGCATTGTCAATCCCGGCCCGCCTGCCCGCTCGGCCGGGGATCCGGGGATCGCCCGGGGGGAATGCAGTACGTACTCCATTGTCCCGCACGCTTCAAGGTGCTTCGCCCCGGGGCCCTCCATCCGGCCGCACCGGTTCACGGCCCCCGCCGCGCCACCCCCTCCCGTACCCTCGACCACATGTCGCTCTACGCCGCGTACGCCGGCAACCTCGACGCGCGGCTGATGACGCGCCGCGCACCGCACTCACCGCTGCGCGGGACCGGCTGGCTCAACGGCTGGCGGCTGACCTTCGGCGGGGAGGCGATGGGCTGGGAAGGCGCACTCGCCACCATCGTGGAGGCCCCGCGCTCACAGGTCTTCGTCGCGCTGTACGACATCGCCCCGATGGACGAGGACTCCATGGACCGCTGGGAGGGTGTCGGACTCGACATCTACCGCCGGATGCGGTTGCGCGTGCACACCCTGGACGGCGAGGAACCCGCCTGGGTGTACGTCCTGAACGGGTACGAGGGCGGGCTTCCGTCCGCCCGCTACCTGGGTGAACTCGCCGACGCGGCGGAGTCTGCGGGCGCGCCGCACGACTACGTCATGGAACTGCGCAAGCGCCCCTGCTGAGGGGTTAGGTCGCACCCTTGTCCGATCCGACAAGGCAACGATCGCAACACCGTCGGCAGCGACATCTACGCGCGTAGGGATTCACCGGTTACCCTCGTCGGCGTGAACGCATCTGTTACCCCTGACCCCGCCGACGGCTTCGCCGACCCCCACGCGGCCGCCGACGCCGCCGCCGCCCGCCTGCGCGAGCTGACCAGCGCCGAGACCCACGACGTCGCCCTCGTGATGGGGTCGGGCTGGGTGCCCGCCGCCGAGGCGCTGGGCGCGCCCGAGCACGAGTTCCCCGTCACCGAGCTGCCCGGCTTCCCGCCGCCGGCCGTCGCCGGACACGCGGGCACGGTCCGCTCGTACAAGATCGGGGACAAGCGGGCGCTGGTCTTCCTCGGCCGTACGCACTACTACGAGGGCCGCGGTGTCGCCGCCGTCTCGCACGGCGTGCGCACCGCCGTCGCGGCCGGCTGCAAGACCGTCGTCCTGACCAACGGCTGCGGCGGTCTGCGCCCGGGCATGCGCCCCGGCCAGCCGGTCCTCATCAGCGACCACATCAACCTGACGGCCACCTCGCCGATCATCGGGGCGAACTTCGTGGACCTGACGGACCTGTACTCGCCGCGCCTGCGCGCGCTGTGCAAGGAGGTGGACGCCACCCTGGAGGAGGGCGTGTACGTCCAGTTCCCCGGCCCGCACTACGAGACGCCCGCCGAGATCAACATGGTCCGCGTCATGGGCGGCGACCTGGTTGGCATGTCCACGGTCCTGGAGGCCATCGCCGCCCGTGAGGCCGGCGCCGAGGTGCTCGGCATCTCGCTGGTCACCAACCTGGCCGCGGGCCTGTCCGGTGAACCGCTGAACCACGAGGAAGTCCTCCAGGCCGGCCGCGACTCGGCCACCCGTATGGGCGCGCTCCTGGCGCAGGTACTCGAACGCATCTGACCGTCCTCGCCGGACGGGCCGAATGCGCCCGCCCCGCGGGCGGATCCGGCCCGTCCGGCGTTCGCGGCTCAACGACACGCACCACACACGAGAGGTGGACCACATCGTGCAGCAGGAGCAGGAGCTCATCGCGCGGGCCAGGGCCTGGCTGGCCGAGGACCCGGACAGCGAGACCCGCGACGAGCTCGCCAAGCTCATCGACGCCGGGGACCTGGACGAGATCTCCGCCCGCTTCGCCGGCACGCTCCAGTTCGGCACGGCGGGCCTGCGCGGCGAGCTGGGCGCCGGCCCGATGCGCATGAACCGGGCCGTGGTCGTCCGCGCCGCCGCCGGCCTCGCCGCGTACCTGAAGGCGAAGGGGCAGACCGACGGCCTCGTCGTCATCGGGTACGACGCCCGCCACAAGAGCGCCGACTTCGCGCGCGACACCGCCGCCGTGATGACCGGCGCCGGCCTGCGCGCCGCCCTCCTGCCGCGCCCGCTGCCCACCCCCGTCCTGGCCTTCGCCATACGGCACCTGGGCGCCGTGGCCGGCGTCGAGGTCACCGCCAGCCACAATCCGCCCCGCGACAACGGCTACAAGGTCTACCTGGGCGACGGCTCGCAGATCGTGCCGCCCGCCGACGCGGAGATCGCCGCCGAGATCGCCGCCGTGGCCTCGCTCGCCGACGTACCGCGTCCCGAGGACGGATGGTTCACCCTCGACGAGGAGGTGCTGGAGGCGTACCTCGCCCGTACGGACGCGGTCCTCGACCCGGACTCGCCCCGCACCGCCCGCGTCGTCTACACGGCCATGCACGGCGTCGGCAAGGACGTCCTGACGGCCGCCTTCGCGCGCGCCGGGTTCCCCGAGCCCGTGCTCGTGGCCGAGCAGGCCGAACCGGACCCCGACTTCCCCACGGTCGCCTTCCCGAACCCGGAGGAGCCGGGGGCCATGGACCTGGCCTTCGCCACCGCCCGGCGCGCGAAGCCCGACCTGATCGTCGCGAACGACCCGGACGCCGACCGCTGCGCCGTCGCCGTGCCCCTGCCCGGCACGGACGAGTGGCGGATGCTGCGCGGCGACGAGGTCGGCGCGCTGCTCGCGGCGCACCTGGTCCGCAAGGGCGCGACGGGCACCTTCGCCGAGTCGATCGTCTCGTCGTCCCTCCTCGGCCGGATCGCCGCCGCCGCGGGCCTGCCGTACGAGGAGACCCTGACAGGCTTCAAGTGGATCGCGCGCGTCGACGGTCTGCGCTACGGCTACGAGGAGGCCCTCGGCTACTGCGTCGACCCCGAGGGCGTGCGCGACAAGGACGGCATCACGGCGGCGCTGCTCGTCACCGAGCTGGCGTCCGTGCTGAAGTCCGAGGGCCGCACCCTGCTCGACCTCCTCGACGACCTCGCCGTCGAGCACGGTCTGCACGCCACCGACCAGCTCTCGGTCCGCGTCGAGGACCTCACGGTGATCGCCGACGCGATGAGCCGGCTGCGCGCGCGGCCGCCCGCCGAGCTGGCCGGCCTGACCGTCACCGCCGCCGAGGACCTGACGCGCGGCACGGACGCGCTGCCGCCGACCGACGGGCTGCGCTACTACCTCGACGGTGAGGTGAAGGCCCGCGTGATCGTCCGGCCCAGCGGTACGGAGCCCAAGCTGAAGTGCTACCTGGAAGCCGTCGTCCCGGTCTCGGCCGCGGACGGGCTGCCGGCGGCGAAGGAGCGGGCCGAGTCCATCCTCGCCGCGATCAAGCGCGACCTGTCGGCGGCCGCCGGCATCTGACCGACCGCGTCCGGGCGGCCGGTTCCCTGCCCGGGACCGACCGCCCGGACGAGTGGTTTGCGTACGGCAGGTGACGCAGCGCCCGGTGCCCCATGCCGAGCGTGCGAGGAAGGGTGACCCGGTATCCCCCGCCGAGTCCCTGGAGCTGCCGCGTGCCCCCGACCGCACCCCCGGCGACCGCCCGGTCCCGCACGGCCGTCCCCGCCGCCAGGCGTCCGTACGGGGTGCCGCGGGGCCGGCTGGCCACGTCGCTGCGGCGGGCCGCCCCGGCCCTCGCCGGTTACGTCGCCGTACGCGCCCTGGGGGTGCTGGTGCTGGCGCACTGGTCCCATCTGAAGGGGCACGGCCTGTGGCCCGCCCTCGCCACCTCGTGGGACTCCCGCTGGTACCTGGAGATCGCGGACAGCGGGTACGACTCCGCCCTCGGCACCGCCCGCAACAGCAACAACCTGGCGTTCTTCCCGCTCTACCCGTTGCTCGTCAGGGCCGTCTCGGCGGTCGCACCCGGCTCGCGCGCGAGCGTGGGCGTGCTCCTCGCGGTCGCCTGCTCGCTCGTCGCGGCCTGGGGGATCTTCGCCGTCGGCGAGCGGCTGCACGGGCGCCGCGTAGGCACCCTGCTGGCCGTCCTGTGGGGCTGCGCGCCGGTCGCGGTCGTGCAGTGGATGGGTTACACCGAGTCGCTGTTCACCGCGCTCACCGCCTGGTCCCTGTACGCCGTCCTCGCCGGCCGCTGGCTGTGGGCCGGCTCGCTCGCCGCGCTGGCCGGCCTCACCCGTCCGACGGGCGTGGCGGTCGCCGCGGCCGTGTCGGTGACGGCGGCGGTGGCCCTGTGGCAGGCGTGGCGCGGGGGCCGCGCGCCACGCCCGGCCGTGCTCGCCGCCGGGCTGATCGCACCGCTGGGCTGGACGGGTTACGTCGCCTGGGTGGGGCTGCGGCTCGGCCGCTGGGACGGCTACCTCGCCGTGCAGAAGCTGTGGCTGAACGAGTGGGACGGCGGGGTCGGCACGCTGCGCGAGATGCGGCGGTTCCTGGTCTACCAGTCGAGGCCGCCGCTGTTCCTCGTGGTGGTGACGCTGGTGCTGATCCTCTCGGTGGCGCTGTTCGTGCTCTGCGCCGCCGACCGCCAGCCGCTGCCGCTGCTCGTGTTCACCGGCGTACTGCTCCTGGTGGTGCTGGGCAGCGGCGGTGTCTACTTCCCGCGCGCCCGGTTCCTGGTCCCCGGCTTCCCGCTGCTGCTGCCGGTCGCGCTGGCGGTGGCGCGGGCGCGGCGGGTGACCGGGACGCTGGTGCTCGGCGGTACGGCGCTCGCCTCGCTGTGGTTCGGGGCGTACATGCAACTGGTCTGGGCCGGCCCGCCGTAGGGGGCCGCGGTGTGGCCCGGCGGGCGGTCGGGCTCAGTGCCCGGTGCGGCTCGCGGGTCGCGTGGCTCAGCGGGTGGGTCCGCGTGGCTCAGCGGGTGGCGAACAGGACGGCGAGCGCGATCGCGCCCGCCACGCAGGGCACGATGATCTCGTACGCCCAGCGGACCGAGGGGCTGCCCTGGGCCGTCGGGCGCGACGCGCAGCGCTCGGCCTGCTCGCGCAGGTCGTCGACGTGCTGGTCGGCCGGGGCCCGGCGCGCCCGCGCGTCGGTGACGTCGGCGGTGGCGGAGGTCCTGCCGTACGGATCGTCCGACGCCTGCTTCGCCTGCCGCCGGGCGACCTGCTTGCGCTGGCGCAGCGACACGGGGATCGCCCACAGCTGGTATTTGCGGCCGTCCGCGAGCACCTCGCTGGAGTAGCCGGCCCGTACGCCGTCGACCGCGGCCCAGGGCAGCGTGATCGTGCGGAAGGGATTGCGGATCCGCAGCCGGTCGTCGTTGGCGAAGACCGCGGGCCGCAGGGTGAAGGCGACCACCAGCGGCACCGCGAACAGCAGACCCGCCACGGCGGCCCACGGCGTACGGCCCTCGCCGCGCACCAGCGCGTCGCCGCCGACCCACGCGGCCAGGGCGAGCACCAGGACCCCGCCCGCGAGGGAGGAGGAGGACCGGAACACGCGGTCGGCGTACGTCGGCTCGGCGGGCGGCTCGTTCGGTCCGCCGGGGTTGCTGGTCATGCGGCCGATTCTGCCTCACGTCACACCGGCTCGACGGGTACGGGGGTGTACAGGCAGCTACGCGCGTAGATATGCTCATCTGGTGACCATGCCCACCACTGCACCCGCATTCGCCGACGTGACCGCGTCCGACGGTGCGCTGCGCCGCTTCCTGCACGGGCTCCCCGGCGTTGACACCGTCGGCCTCGAAGCGCGCGCCGCGTCCCTCGGCACCCGTTCGGTCAAGACCACGTCGAAGGCGTACGCCATCGACCTGGCCATCTCGATGATCGACCTGACCACGCTCGAAGGCGCGGACACCCCGGGCAAGGTCCGGGCGCTCTGCGCCAAGGGCGCCAACCCCGATCCGACCGACCGCACGACGCCGCGCGTCGCCGCGATCTGCGTCTATCCGGACATGGCGGAGACCGCGAAGGAGGCCCTGGCCGGAACCGGCATCAAGGTCGCCTCGGTCGCCACCGCCTTCCCGGCCGGCCGCGCCGCCCTGCCCGTGAAGCTGGCTGACGTGCGCGACGCCGTGGCCGCGGGCGCCGACGAGATCGACATGGTGATCGACCGGGGCGCGTTCCTGTCCGGTCACTACCTGAAGGTCTACGAGGAGATCGCGGCCGTGAAGGCCGAGTGCGGCGACCGTGCCCGTCTCAAGGTCATCTTCGAGACCGGCGAGCTGTCGACGTACGACAACATCCGCCGCGCGTCCTGGCTCGGGATGCTGGCGGGCGCCGACTTCATCAAGACCTCGACCGGCAAGGTCGGCGTGAACGCCACCCCGCCGAACACCCTGCTCATGCTTGAGGCCGTACGCGACTTCAAGGCGCAGACTGGAATCCAGATCGGCGTGAAGCCGGCCGGCGGCATCCGTACGACCAAGGACGCGATCAAGTTCCTGGTCCTGGTCAACGAGACGGTCGGCGAGGACTGGCTGACCAACGAGTGGTTCCGCTTCGGCGCGTCCTCGCTGCTGAACGACCTGCTGATGCAGCGGCAGAAGCTGAGCACCGGCCGTTACTCCGGTCCCGACTACGTGACGGTGGACTGATCACCATGGCATCCGCATTCGAGTACGCACCCGCCCCCGAGTCCCGCTCGGTGGTGGACATCGCTCCGTCGTACGGCCTGTTCATCGACGGCGAGTTCACCGACGCGGCCGGCGGCAAGGTCTTCAAGACCGTCTCGCCGTCGACCGAGGAAGTCCTCTCCGAGGTCGCCCGCGCGGGCGCCGAGGACGTCGACCGGGCCGTGCAGGCGGCCCGCAGGGCGTTCGGGAAGTGGTCCGCGCTGCCGGGCGCCGAGCGCGCCAAGTACCTCTTCCGCATCGCGCGGATCATCCAGGAGCGCTCCCGCGAGCTGGCCGTCCTGGAGACGCTCGACAACGGCAAGCCGATCAAGGAGACCCGCGACGCGGACCTCCCCCTGGTCGCCGCGCACTTCTTCTACTACGCGGGCTGGGCCGACAAGCTCGACCACGCGGGGTACGGCGCCGACCCGCGCCCCCTCGGCGTGGCAGGCCAGGTCATCCCGTGGAACTTCCCGCTCCTCATGCTGGCGTGGAAGATCGCCCCGGCGCTCGCGACGGGCAACACCGTCGTCCTGAAGCCGGCCGAGACGACGCCGCTCTCCGCCCTGTTCTTCGCGGACATCTGCCGTCAGGCGGGCCTGCCCAAGGGCGTCGTCAACATCCTTCCCGGTTACGGGGACGCCGGCGCCGCGCTCGTCGAGCACCCGGACGTGAACAAGGTCGCCTTCACCGGCTCCACGGCCGTCGGCAAGGCCATCGCCCGCCAGGTCGCGGGCACGGACAAGAAGGTCACCCTGGAGCTGGGCGGCAAGGGCGCGAACATCGTCTTCGACGACGCCCCGATCGACCAGGCCGTCGAGGGCATCGTCACCGGCATCTTCTTCAACCAGGGCCAGGTCTGCTGCGCGGGTTCGCGCCTGCTGGTCCAGGAGTCGATCCAGGACGAACTGCTCGACTCCCTCAAGCGCAGGCTCTCCACCCTCCGCCTGGGCGACCCGCTGGACAAGAACACCGACATCGGCGCCATCAACTCCGCCGAGCAGCTCGCCCGCATCACCGCGCTCGCCGAGACCGGCGAGGCGGAGGGCGCCGAGCGCTGGTCCGCGCCGTGCGACCTGCCGTCCTCCGGGTACTGGTTCGCGCCGACGCTCTTCACCGGCGTCACCCAGGCGCACACCGTCGCCCGTGACGAGATCTTCGGCCCGGTGCTCTCGGTGCTGTCGTTCCGTACGCCCGACGAGGCCGTCGCCAAGGCCAACAACAGCCAGTACGGCCTGTCCGCCGGCATCTGGACGGAGAAGGGCTCGCGGATCCTCGCGGTCGCGAACAAGCTGCGGGCGGGCGTCGTCTGGGCCAACACGTTCAACAAGTTCGACCCGACCTCGCCCTTCGGCGGCTACAAGGAGTCGGGCTTCGGCCGCGAAGGCGGCCGCCACGGTCTGGAGGCCTACCTCGATGTCTGACCGCTTGACTGTCCTCAAGACCTACAAGCTGTACGTCGGGGGCAAGTTCCCCCGTTCCGAGAGCGGCCGGGTGTACGAAGTGCAGGACCACAAGGGCAAGTGGCTGGCCAACGCTCCCCTGGCGTCCCGCAAGGACGCCCGTGACGCGGTCGTCGCAGCGCGCAAGGCGTTCGGCGCCTGGTCGGGCGCGACGGCGTACAACCGGGGCCAGGTGCTCTACCGCGTCGCGGAGATGCTGGAGGGCCGCAGGAGCCAGTTCGTGCACGAGGTGGCGCACGCGGAGGGCCTGTCCAAGTCCAAGGCGGCCGAGGCCGTCGAGGCGGCCGTCGACCGCTGGGTCTGGTACGCGGGCTGGACCGACAAGATCGCCCAGGTCGTGGGCGGGGCGAACCCGGTCGCGGGCCCGTTCTTCAACCTCTCCACCCCTGAGCCCACGGGCGTCGTCACGGTGGTGGCGCCCCAGGAGTCGTCCTTCCTGGGCCTGGTCTCGGTGATCGCGCCGGTGATCGCGACGGGCAACACGGCCGTCGTCGTCGCCTCGGAGCAGTCACCGCTGCCCGCGCTCGCCCTCGGCGAGGTGCTGGCCACGTCCGACCTGCCGGGCGGCGTGGTCAACGTCCTGTCCGGGCGCACCCGCGAGATCGCGCTGCCGCTGGCCTCGCACCAGGACGTCAACGCGATCGACCTCGCGGGCGCGGACGCCGACCTGGCGCGCGAACTGGAGATCGCCGCCGCGGACAACCTCAAGCGGGTTCTTCGTCCACAGCCTGTGGACGGGAACTGGTCGGCCGACCCCGGCACCGGCCGCCTGACGGCCTTCCTGGAGACGAAGACGGTCTGGCACCCGACGGGCACGCTGGGCGCCTCCGGCTCGGCGTACTGACGCCCGCCGGAGCGCACGGACGGGCCCCGTACCGATACCGGTACGGGGCCCGTCCGCGTTCGCCGTTCCGGTACGGCGGTCCCGTACGGCGCCGACGTGTCGGGTCAGCCCGGCAGCAGCCCTGTCACCGGGCCGAGCACCGGCAGTTCCCGCAGCGCGTCGCCCTGGGTCAGCGGGGCCGTGACCGTCGACGTGCTCAGCGGCTGGAAGTCGGCGACCTGGGTGCCCAGTCCGTTGTCGAGCGGGTCGACGCCCGTCCCGGCCAGCGGGTTGAGGCGGAAGTCCTTGAGCGGGCCGACGCCCCCTGCGGTCGCGGCGCCGAGCCCGCCGGTCAGGCCGAGGCCGCTGGCCGCCGGGTCGAGGTTGTCCAGGGGCACGTCGATGCCGGCCTCCTTCGGCACCGGCGCCGCCTGGGCCGCACCGCCGCCCGCGGCGAGGGCCGCACCTGCGGCGGTGACGGCCAGACCTGCGCGCAGGAGAGCGCTCAGCTGGGACTTCGGAGCTGCGTGACGTGCCATGGGATTCCCGCCTGCGTGAGTAATCATGAGCGCACGCAGCGTAGTTGAGATGTGATGCTCGATACCAATGCCTTCCCGGTGGGATCCCCCGACCGGGTCAATGCCGCACAATGGTTCCCCGTGAGTTCATCCCCCATAGCCACGCGCGTCGTCCTGCTGACGGGTCCCTCCGGTTCCGGCAAGTCGTCGCTCGCCGCCCGTACGGGCCTGCCCGTGCTGCGCCTCGACGACTTCTACAAAGAGGGCGACGACCCCACCCTCCCGCTGGTCGTGGGAAGTACGGACATCGACTGGGACTCACCGCTGTCGTGGGACGCGGACGCCGCCGTCGCGGCGATCGCGGAGCTGTGCCGTACGGGCCGTACGACGGTCCCCGTGTACTCCATCGCCAGCAGCTCCGTCGTGGACAGGGAGGCGCTGGACATCGAGCGCACGCCGCTGTTCGTGGCGGAGGGGATCTTCGCGGCGGACATCGTGGCGCGCTGCGCGGAGCTGGGTGTGCTCGCCGACGCGCTGTGTCTGCGCGGGCGTCCGGTGACGACGTTCCGCCGGCGGCTGCTGCGGGATCTGCGGGAGGGGCGCAAGTCGGTGCCGTTCCTGCTGCGCAGGGGATGGCGGCTGATGCGGGCGGAGCGGGGGATCGTGGAGCGCCAGGCCGCCCTGGGGGCGCACCCCTGCGCGAAGCAGGAGGCCCTGGGCAGGCTCGCGGCCGCCGCGGCGGGCCGCCACCGCGCCCCGGCGGCGCGCTAGCCCGGCGAGGCCCCCGTACGGCGCGGAACAGCGCGGCGGGGCCGTACAGGCTCCCCCGCCTGTACGGCCCCGCCGCGTTCCCCCCGGTACTTCCGCCGTCTCCCCCGAAACGGCGGCCCCCGTACCCCTCAGGCCACCAGCTCGCCGAAGGACTCCTCCTCGTCACGGCCGAAGCTGAGGACGTCGTCCTCGCGCAGCCGGCGCAGTGACCGCCAGATGCTGCTCTTGACCGTGCCGACACTGATGTCGAGGATTTCCGCGATCTCCGGGTCCGTGCGGCCCTCGTAGTACCGCAGGACCAGCATGGTGCGCTGGAGTTCCGGCAGCCGGGCCAGCGCCTGCCACAGCACGGCGCGCAGCTCGGTGCCGCGCATCGCGTCCGTGTCGGTCGCCGTCTCCGGCAGCTCCTCGGTCGGGTATTCGTTCAGCTTGCGCCGGCGCCAGGCGCTGATGTGCAGGTTGGTCATCGTGCGGCGCAGGTAGCCGCCGACGGCCGCCTTGTCGCTGATCCTGTCCCAGGCGCGGTACGTGGAGAAGAGGGCGCTCTGGAGCAGGTCCTCGGCCTCGTACCGGTCGCCGGTCAGGTGGTAGGCGGTCGCGTACAGGGAGGCGCGGCGCTCCTGGACGTAGGTGGTGAACTCCACCTCCGACACCGAAGCGCCTTCCCCCGTCGCCTCCCGGTACGCCGCTCCCCCGTGCCCCCCGTCTCCCCCCGCGGAAGCACCCGGTGCCGGGGCCACGTGCAGGGACTGCGTGCGCTGACGCACGATCCCCCGACCGCATCCCCGCACCCCCCCGAGTTCCCTGCTCCGCTCGAGCAGGGAGGTGCCCCCCTCGCCGCCGGACTTCTCGGCGCTCCGCGTGATGTCGTGGAGACGCGTGACAACTGCGCTGGAGGTGGTGCTGTGCAGTGCGTTCATCTCGCGCCCCCCGTCGGTGGAGTCCGGTGCTGTCCGTGTGCCCAAAAGCTTGCCGGGGCAGTTTCATCGGGGTGTCCGCCGACTGTCACAGCCGTGTCACAGGGACCGGGGGTGCTCCAACTGTCGATCCACCCCTCCCCCATGGGCCAGAATGACCTCTGTGCCTTTCCTGTTGCTGATCGAGGACGACGACGCCATCCGCACGGCCCTCGAACTCTCCCTGTCACGCCAGGGCCACCGTGTGGCCACCGCGGCGACGGGAGAGGACGGCCTGAAACTGCTGCGCGAGCAGCGGCCGGACCTGATCGTGCTGGACGTCATGCTGCCCGGCATCGACGGTTTCGAGGTGTGCCGGCGCATCAGGCGCACCGACCAGCTGCCGATCATCCTGCTGACCGCGCGCAGCGACGACATCGACGTGGTGGTGGGGCTGGAGTCGGGCGCCGACGACTACGTTGTCAAGCCGGTGCAGGGCCGGGTGCTGGACGCCCGTATCCGCGCGGTGCTGCGGCGGGGCGAGCGGGAGGCCAACGACGCCGCCGTGTTCGGCAACGTGACGATCGACCGGTCCGCGATGACGGTCACCAAGAACGGCGAGGACCTCCAGCTCACGCCGACCGAGCTGCGGCTGCTGCTGGAACTGAGCCGCCGTCCCGGGCAGGCCCTGTCGCGGCAGCAGTTGCTGCGGCTGGTGTGGGAGCACGACTACCTCGGCGACTCGCGGCTCGTCGACGCGTGCGTGCAGCGGCTGCGGGCCAAGGTCGAGGACGTGCCGTCGTCCCCCACGCTCATCCGTACGGTCCGCGGGGTCGGCTACCGGTTGGACTCGCCTTCGTGAGCGCTGCCCCGGAGAAGTCCCCGCAGGCGGGACCGCGCTGGACCAGTCTGCGGCTGCGGCTCGTCGTCGTGTTCGCGCTGGTGGCGCTGACCGCCGCCGTGTCCGCGTCGGGCATCGCGTACTGGCTCAACCGCGAGGCGGTGCTGACCCGTACGCAGGACGCGGCGCTCAACAGCTTCCGCCAGGAGATGCAGAACCGCGCGGCCACGCTGCCGCTGCGGCCCACCCAGGCGGAACTCCAGGCCGCGGCGACGCAGATGGCGGCCGGCGGCAACCCCGGCTACAGCGTGCTGCTGGTGGACGAGCGGGAGCCGGGCAAGCCGATAGCGGGGACCTCGGACATCGACGTGCTGACGCTGGAGGACGTGCCGCAGGAGCTCCAGGACGCGGTGAACCGGCGGCAGAAGGTCACGGACGCCAACGAGTTCCCGTACCACCTGTACTGGGTGCGCATCAGCCCGAAGGACAAGCCGTCCCTGGTGGCGGGCACGAAGGTCATCGGCGGCGGGCCGACCGGCTACATGCTGACCTCTCTGGAGCAGGAGCGCGACGACCTCAACTCGCTGGCCTGGTCGCTGGCCATCGCGACGGCGCTGGCCCTGCTGGGCTCCGCGCTGCTCGCGCAGGCGGCGGCGACCACCGTGCTCAAGCCCGTGCAGCGGCTCGGCGACGCGGCGCGGCGGCTCGGCGAGGGCAAGCTCGACACCCGGCTGCGGGTGTCGGGGACCGACGAACTGGCCGAGCTGTCACGGACGTTCAACCGGACCGCCGAGTCGCTGGAGAAGAAAGTCGCGGACATGAGCGCGCGGGAGGAGTCCAGCCGCCGCTTCGTCGCCGACATGTCGCACGAGCTGCGGACCCCGCTGACCGCGATCACGGCGGTGGCGGAGGTGCTGGAGGACGAGGCGGACAGCCTCGACCCGATGATCGCGCCCGCCGTGCACCTGGTGGTGAGCGAGACGAGGCGTCTGAACGACCTGGTGGAGAACCTCATGGAGGTGACCCGCTTCGACGCGGGTACGGCCCGTCTCGTCCTCGACGACGTGGACGTGGCCGACCAGGTGACCGCCTGCATCGACGCCCGCGCGTGGCTCGACGCGGTCGATCTCGACGCCGAGCGCGGCATCATGGCGCGCCTCGACCCGCGCCGCCTCGACGTGATCCTGGCGAACCTGATCGGGAACGCGCTCAAGCACGGCGGTTCCCCGGTGCGGGTGTCGGTCCGGCCGGTCGACCACGAGCTGCTCATCGAGGTACGGGACCACGGCCCGGGCATCCCCGAGGCCGTACTGCCGCACGTCTTCGACCGCTTCTACAAGGCGAGCGCGTCGCGGCCGCGCTCCGAGGGCAGCGGCCTCGGCCTGTCCATCGCCATGGAG
Organism: Streptomyces sp. NPDC054887; assembly: GCF_053610585.1. Classification (NCBI taxonomy): domain Bacteria; kingdom Bacillati; phylum Actinomycetota; class Actinomycetes; order Kitasatosporales; family Streptomycetaceae; genus Streptomyces; species Streptomyces sp. NPDC054887. Next base: position 88,972 of record NZ_JBSGYQ010000014.1, read on the forward strand.
AACGCGCACATCCACGGTGGCGACATCACCGCCTCCAACTCGCCCGAGGGCGGCGCCGTCTTCGTCCTGCGGCTGCCGCTCGACGTGTCGCGGACGGCGGACGACGGCGACGACGGGGACGACGGCGTGCGGGAGGGACAGGAGTGCGAGGACCAGTGAAGCGCAGACTGACCCGCCTGACGGCCCTCGCCGCGCTCTGTGCGGCGCTCGCCGGGTGCGGGATCCGGACCACCTCGGTGCCGGTCGACGCGGGCGCCGCGCCGTCCCGGGTGCCGTGCGAGCTGTCGGCGCAGGAGCCGGCCGCCGAGGCGGCCTCCGGCGTACCGCTCCAGGTGCACCTGGTCTGCGGCGCCCAGCTCGTCTCGGTGGACCGTACGGTGCGGATCCCCGAGGAGCGGTTGTCCGACCGGGTGCGCGTCGCGCAGACGCTGCTCGACGAGCTCAAGAAGGAACCCTCGGCCGAGGAGAAGCAGGCGGGTTTCAGCACCGACGTGCGGGAGTCGCTGACCGTCTCGGGGGCGCGCGAGGGTGATCCCAGGGGCGCGCTGCGGCTGAGCAGCCAGCCGGAGGACCTGCCCACGCACGCGCTGGCCCAGATCGTCTGCACGTACGCGGACAGCGCGGCGGCCGGGCGGGACCGGTCGGTCGTGCTGGGCGGTCCCTCCGACGACCCGGTGCGCGGGTACCAGTGCACGGCGGCGCTCCGGGCGCGTCCCGAGTCGGTGCTGCCGACGCTGGGCGAGATCCGTCCCACGCGCTGAACCGTTGCGGCAGCCCGCTCGTCACACTGTCGTCACGGGCGGAACCGATCCTGCCGGTACCCGCGTCTTGGGGGGCGTGCGTCATGGCTCGGACGGCAGCGCCGTCATCAACCGCCTCCGCGCGGCGGGAGGCTTACTCCTCGTCGCGCACCTGCTGGTCGTCGCGTCGCTGACGCTGCGTCCTCTGGACGTCCCGTGGGTGACCTCACCGAACTTCCAGCCGCTGGCCGGCATCGAGGCCGACCTGGCGCTCGGGCCCGCGCGGGCGGCGCGGCGCATCGGCGAGGGGCTTCTGCTGCTGGCGCCGCTGGGCGTGCTGCTGCCGATGGCGGGCGGCCGCCTGCACGTGTCGCCGGTCGCCTCGCTGGCGCGTACGGCGCTGGCGGGGGCCCTGTTCTCCCTGGGCATCGAGCTGCTCCAGACCGGGGTGCCCGGGCGGGTCGTCGACGTGGACTCGCTGCTGCTGAACACGGCGGGGGTGGCCCTGACGCACCTGGCGGTCGTGCCGGTGGGGCGGGCGCGGCTGCGCCGCATGGACCGCGCGGAGGCGGGACGGCCGCAGGTCGTGCGCCGGGACGAGGTCTCTCAGGGGGCCACCCCGACGATTCCCAGGGTCGGGATCGCCCCGTAGAGCGACGCTTTGACCGTTCTCGGCGAGCAGCATGGAGGTATCGGGAGGCACACCGGAAGTGACCTCCGGACCAGCTCACGAGGAGCCCGCCATGACCGCCCTTGTCCGCCCCCGTAACGGCCGAATGATCGGTGGAGTCTGCGCTGCGCTGGCACGGCGCTACGGCACCTCGTCGACCACGATGCGAGTGATCTTCCTGGCCTCGTGCCTGCTGCCCGGGCCCCAGTTCCTGCTGTACCTGGCGCTGTGGGTCTTCCTGCCCGCCGAGCAGAGCGCGAAGACCGCCTGGTAGCCGCGCGGGGAACGCACGAGGGGGCGGGCACCGGGCCGCTAGTCCGGTGCCCGCCCCGTGCGCGTGCGGCGCGCCGTACGGTGCGTCAGCCGCCGATGCCGGGCAGCGCGCCACCGGCCGGGAGGCCGCCGAGCAGGCCCTTGAGCGGGTCGGCGCTGCGGGCGCCGTCCTTGCCCGCGGGGGTCTGGGCCTTGGAGAGGGCGTCGGTGGTGGTCGCCGGGAGGGTGGAGGCGCTGCCCGTGAGGGCGCTCACTCCGCCGTTCAGAGCCTCGGGGGCGCCGCCGGGGAGCTTGCCGACGACGTCCTGGAGCGGCAGCGTCGTCGTGGCGGAGCTCAGCGCGCCCGTCAGGTCGGGCACGGCAGGGGCGGCCGGCGCCGCGGAGGCGCTGCCCGCGGCGGCGGCGGCGAAGGCGGCACCGAGAGCGGCGGCACCGAGAGTCTTGGCAGCAGACTGCTTCATGAAGAGAACGTCCTCGCAAACGGGGAATGGGGAGCGGCTCTGCAAGCTAGCCACGCCCGGACTCCGTCGCAAACACGCGAAGGCGGCCGGGAATTGACATTCCCGGCCGCCTCGACCGCGGTGCGTTCGGCCTCAGTTGGAGGAAGAGCCGCTGGTCGCAGCGGTCTGGCGGAACAGCCATTCGGATTTCAGCTCGGCGTAACCGGGCTTGATCACGTCATTGATCATGGCGAGGCGTTCGTCGAAAGGAATGAATGCTGATTTCATCGCATTGACTGTGAACCACTGCATGTCGTCGAGCGTGTAGCCGAAGGCCTCGACCAGGTGCTCGAACTCGCGGCTCATGCTGGTCCCGCTCATCAGCCGGTTGTCGGTGTTCACCGTGGTCCGGAAGTGCAGCTTGCGCAGCAGCCCGATGGGGTGTGCGGCGTACGAGTCGGCCGCGCCCGTCTGGAGGTTGGACGTCGGGCACATCTCCAGCGGGATGCGCTTGTCGCGCACGTACGCGGCGAGGCGGCCCAGCGTGACGGTGCCGTCCTCGGCGACCTCGATGTCGTCGATGATGCGCACGCCGTGGCCGAGGCGGTCGGCGCCGCACCACTGGAGCGCCTGCCAGATGGAGGGGAGACCGAAGGCCTCGCCGGCGTGGATGGTGAAGTGGTTGTTCTCGCGCTTGAGGTACTCGAAGGCGTCGAGGTGGCGGGTGGGCGGGAAGCCCGCCTCCGCGCCGGCGATGTCGAAGCCGACGACGCCGTTGCCGCGGTAGCGGTTGGCGAGCTCGGCGATCTCCAGGGCGCGGGCGGCGTGGCGCATCGCGGTCAGCAGGGCGCCGACGCGGATGCGGTGGCCGTTCGCCTTCGCGCGGCGCTCGCCCTCCCGGAAGCCGTCGGTGACGGCCTCGACGACCTCTTCGAGGGTCAGGCCGTTCTCGAGGTGCTGCTCGGGGGCGTACCGGATCTCGGCGTAGACGACGCCGTCCTCGGCGAGGTCCTCGGCGCATTCGGCGGCGACGCGGAACAGCGCGTCACGCGTCTGCATGACGGCGCAGGTGTGCGCGAAGGTCTCCAGGTAGCGCTCCAGCGAGCCGGAGTCGGCGGCCTCGCGGAACCAGATGCCGAGCTTGTCGGCGTCGGTCTCGGGAAGGGCCTGGTACCCCGCCTCGCGGGCGAGATCGATGATCGTGCCGGGCCGCAGACCACCGTCGAGGTGGTCGTGGAGCAGCACCTTCGGGGCGCGGCGGATCTGGTCCGCGGTGGGCTTGTTGGTGGTCTCGCTCGTCATCTGCGCACTCTAACGCCTACGCGCGTAGATCGCCTCTGTCGATACGTAACAGTGACCGCGCGGACGGGTGGAGTACACCTGCGCTTCTGAGACTGTTCTGTCATGGCACAGCAAGCGATCCCGGTTTCCGGGGCCCGGTTGGGGCGGGCGGTGGGGGCGGCCGGGGGCGGTGACCGCACGGTGTGCGGCGTGGTCCTGCTGCTTCCCGCCGGTGAACCGCTGTCGGCGCGCGGACCCTCACCGCTGGCGCACGCGGGCGTACGGCCGCTGGCGCGGCGACTGGCCGCGGCGGGGCGCGACGAGGGGCTCCTCGTCCACGTCGTGCGCTACCGCGGCCGCGGCTGGAACGGGGCGGACGCACGGCTCGCGGCGGACGCGACGTGGGCGGCGGACGAGGTCGTACGCCGCTACGGCGACGTACCGGTCTGTCTGGCGGGGATCGACATGGGCGGACGGGCGGCGCTGCACGCGGCGGACCATCCGGCCGTCAACTCGGTGCTCGCGCTCGCGCCGTGGCTGCCGGACGACGACGTGGCGGCGGCCGAGGAGCCGGTGAAGCAGCTCGCCGGGCGGCGGGTGCTGATCGTGCACGGCACGAACGACGAGCGCACCGATCCGGAGCTCTCGTACCGGCTGGCGGAGCGGGCCAAGAAGGTCAACCGCGACACGTGCCGCTTCGAGGTGCACTCCGACGGCCACTCCATGCGGCAGCACCGGCCCGAGGTGCTGGCGCTGGCGGCCGACTTCGTACGGGGGTCGCTCTTCGGGAGCGGGTACGCCCGTCCGGTGGCCGACGCGCTGGCGGCGCCGCCGCCGCTGGGGCTGCGCATGCCGCTGGCCGCCGGATTCGGACGCCGTCCCGGCCGCTAGCGGCGGGGGTGGGACCGGGTGGCCCGGTCGGGTCGGAGACCGGCGCGCGGCGTGGTCATGCCGGTGGCTCGGTGACCTCGGCGATCCAGCCCATGGGGAGTTCGGCGCCGTCGAGGGTGATCGCCTCCACCGCGCCGCTGCGGGGGTCGATGTCGGCCGCCACGCCGTCGCCCTCGTAGCGCGGGTAGCCGGAGACCCCGGCCGCGCCGGTGGCCTCCACGAGGGCCGTACGCAGCGTGGACCCGTGGTCGGGGTGTCCGGCGGCGTCGGCCGCCCGGGGCTTGATCTCCACCGTGTAGCGGGCGGGCGGCGGCGTGGTGGGCGTAGGCATGGCTTCGACGCTAGCGCCGCCCGCCGCCGTACGCGCCGTACGACGCGCGCCGCGTGCGCCCCTCTGTCAGGGTCGGACCATGATCCGTCTGGTCCGCGCCCCCGCCGCGCACTGGCCGACCGCCGTGCCCGTACTGGCCGTCGTACTGCTGGTCCTCACGTGGGGACGCGACCTGCCGGGACCGGTGGTGGCGCTGCTGGCGTGCTTCCTGGCCGGCGCGGTGCTCGCCGCCGTGCAGCACGCCGAAGTGGTCGCCCACCGGGTGGGCGAGCCGTTCGGCTCGCTCGTGCTCGCCGTCGCGGTCACGATCATCGAGGTGGCGCTGATCGTCACGCTCATGGCCGACGCGGGCGACAAGAACAGCTCACTGGCGAGGGACACCGTGTTCGCCGCCGTGATGATCACCTGCAACGGCATCGTCGGGCTCTCGCTGCTGGTCGGGTCGCTGAAGCGGAAGGTGGCGGTGTTCAACGCCGAGGGCACCGGAGCGGCGTTCGCCACGGTGGCGACGCTGGCGGGTCTGAGCCTGGCGCTGCCGACGTTCACCACCAGCGCGCCGGGTCCGGAGTTCAGCTCCGCCCAGCTCGTCTTCGCGGCGTTCGCGGCCGTGGTGCTCTACGGGCTGTTCGTGATGACACAGACCTGGCGGCACCGGGACTACTTCCTGCCCATGACGACACAGGGCAGGGTGATCGACGTGGAGGAGCACGCCGATCCGCCGTCGCGGCGCACCGCCCTCGTCAGTCTCGGCCTGCTCGCCGTCTCCCTGGTCGCGGTCGTCGGGCTGGCCAAGGGCGTCTCCCCGACGATCGAGGCGGGGGTGGCCGCCGCCGGACTGCCCGCGTCGGTGGTGGGCGTCGTGATCGCGCTGCTCGTCCTGCTGCCGGAGTCGATCGCCGCCGTACGGGCCGCCCGGCGCGACCGCGTGCAGACCAGCCTGAACCTGGCGCTCGGGTCGGCCATGGCGAGCATCGGGCTCACCATCCCGGCGGTCGCCGTCGCCTCCGTCTGGATGGACGGGCCGCTGCTGCTGGGGCTCGGCGCCTCGCACATGGTCCTGCTCGCGCTGACCGTGGCCGTCGGGACGCTGACCATCGTGCCCGGACGCGCCACGCCCCTCCAGGGCGGCGTGCACCTCGCCCTCCTGGCGGCGTACCTGGTGCTCGCCGTCAGTCCGTGACGCTCACTCCGGCAGGAGGTGGCCCCGGCGCGACAGCAGGAAGCGCTTGAAGGCCGCCACCGGCGGGGTGTCGGGGTGGCCGTCGAGCCACGCCAGTCCGATCTCGCGTACGGCGCGGGGAGCCGTAACCGTCAGCTCCCGTACGCCGGGCCGGGCCACCGCAGGCGGTGGCAGCAGGGCCACGCCGAGGCCGGCCGCCACCAGGCCGCGCAGCGTCTCGGCCTCCTCGCCCTCGAACGCGACGCGCGGCTTGAAGCCCGCCTCCGCGCACAGGTCGTCGGTGATCCGCCGCAGCCCGTAGCCCGGTTCCAGGGTCACGAACGCCTCGTCGGCCGCCTCCGCGAGACGCACCCGCTTGCGGGTGGCGAGGCGGTGGTCGTCCGGCACGACCAGGCGCAGCCGCTGCTCGTCGAGGCGGCGGGCGACCAGGTCGGGGGCGTCGGGCACGGGCGAGGTCAGGCACAGGTCGAGGTCACCGGCGCGCAGCCGCTCGATCATGGCTTCGCCGTAGTTCTGGACGAGCTGGAAGCGTACGCGCGGATGGTCGGCGCGAAAGGCCCTGAGCAGACCGGGCACGGTCTCCGAACCCATCGTGTGCAGGAACCCGAAGGCGACCTTGCCGGTCGCCGGGTCGGCGTCGGCGCGTACCGAGTCCGCCGCCCGCTCGACCTCGGCCAGGGCGCGGTCGACCGTCGTGAGGAAGGTCCGGCCGGCCGGGGTGAGGGCGACGGTGCGGCCCCTGCGGGCGAAGAGGGCGACGCCCAGGTCCTCCTCCAGCCTGACCATGGCGCGCGAGAGCGTCGACTGGGGGACGGCCAACTCGTGCGCGGCGCGGGTGACGTGCTCGTGGCGGGCGACCGCCGCGAAGTACGCGAGCCGCGGCGCGAGTACTTGCTGGATGTCTTCTTCGTAACTGCTCGGTGACAGGCGAGGCCGTGAGCTGGGGTTATGCACCATGGGATTGATTATCTCGGGTTTGTGCATTGGACGCATGAACCTGCCGTGTCTACGTTCGATGCATGCCTTCTGCCAGTACCAAGGCGTCCACCACCCCTGTGGACGCCGACGCCGTTGTTCCCGCCGCCGACTCCCGTCTCGCCCCCTCCGCTCCCGGCTACCGCCGTATGAGCTTCGCGCTCTTCGCCGCGGGGGTGGCGACCTTCGCCCTCCTCTACTCCACGCAGGCGCTGCTGCCGCTGATCTCCGCCGACTTCGGCGCGAGCGCGAGCGCCGCCAGCTGGACCGTCTCGGCCGCCACCGGCGCGCTGGCCCTGTTCGTGCTGCCGATGAGCGCCCTGTCGGAGCGCTTCGGGCGCAGCCGCATGATGACGGTCTCGCTCACGGTCGCCGTCGCGGTGGGTCTGCTGGTCCCGTTCGCGCCCTCGCTGGAGTGGCTGGTGGCCCTGCGCGCGGTTCAGGGCGCCGCGCTGGCCGGTGTGCCGGCCTCGGCGATGGCCTTCCTCGCGGAGGAGGTGCGGCCGAAGGCGCTGGTCGCGGCGATCGGACTGTTCGTGGCGGGCAACTCCATCGGCGGGATGAGCGGGCGCATCGTCACCGGCTGGGCCGCCCAGTTGTGGGACTGGCGCGCGGCGCTCGCCGCCGTCGGCGTGCTGTCGGTGGTGTGCGTGGTGGTGTTCCGGCTGATGCTGCCGAAGGCCCGCCACTTCACGCCCGGTTCGCTGAACCCGGGGGCGCTGGCCAAGACGGTCCGCGGTCACCTGGCCGATCCGCTGCTGCTGCGGCTCTACGCGATCGGCGCCCTGTTCATGACCGTGTTCGGCGCGGTCTACACGGTGATCGGCTACCGGCTCGTGGAGGCTCCCTTCAGCCTCCCGCAGGGTGTCGTCGGCTCCGTCTTCCTGGTCTACCTCGTCGGTACGGTCTCCTCCGCGGCGGCCGGAAAGCTGGTCGCCCGCATGGGCCGCCGGGGCGCGCTGTACCTGGCGGTCTCGACGACGGCGGCCGGCCTGCTGCTCTCGGTGGCCGACGCGCTCGCCGCGGTGCTGGCCGGTTTGGTGCTGATCACCGCCGGGTTCTTCGCGGGGCACGCGGTGGCGTCGTCCTCGGTCAGCCGTACGGCGAAGACCGGGCGGGCGCAGGCTTCCGCGCTCTACCAGTCGGCGTACTACCTGGGCAGCAGCGTCGGCGGCACGCTCGGCGCGATCGCCTTCCACGCCGGCGGCTGGGCGGGGACCGTACTCCTCGGGCTGGTCGCGGTGCTCGGCGTCGTGTCGATCACGCTGTACGGGACCCGGGTCGCCCGGGTCGAGCAGCGCCAGCTCGTGGCGCTGCGGACGCGGAGCGCGGCACGGGCCTGAGCGCCGGCCGCGCGCGTGTGCCGGGTTTTCCCGGCTGAGTCATGCTTGTCGGTGGGGTCCGGTAACTTCCCAAGAGCTGGTGCCAAAGGCGGCGAGTGGGGTGGACCGATGAGTGATGTCGTGACGACGCAGGATCTGGATTCCCGGCTGGAGAAGCACCGGACGGAGCTGACCGGGTACTGCTACCGGATGCTGGGGTCCGCCTTCGAGGCCGAGGACGCCGTGCAGGACACGATGGTCCGGGCCTGGCGCAACTTCGACAAGTTCGAGGGGCGGTCGTCGCTGCGCTCCTGGCTGTACCGCATCGCGACCAACGTGTGTCTCGACATGCTCAACGCGGGCAACCGCAGGGCCCGCCCGATGGATCTGACGGCCGCGACCCCGGTGGCGCAGGCGGCGCTCAACTCGCGCCCCGAGGTCACCTGGCTGGAGCCGGTGCCGGACGGGCGGGTGCTGCCCTCGGTGGCCGACCCGGCGGAGACCGCCGTGTCCCGCGAGAGCGTGCGCCTGGCGTTCGTCGCCGCGCTCCAGCACCTGCCGCCGAAGCAGCGGGCGGTGCTGATCCTGCGCGAGGTGCTGGCCTGGAAGGCGAGCGAGGTCGCGGAGCTGCTGGAGACCACGGTCGCCTCGGTGAACAGCGCCCTCCAGCGGGCCCGCGCCACGATCGCCGAGCAGGGCGCGAAGGGCACGGACACCGCCGACCCCCTCGACGAGGAGCAGCGCAAGCTGCTGGAGCGGTACGTCGCGGCCTTCGAGGGGTACGACATGGCCGCGCTGACCGCGCTGCTCCACGAGGACGCCACCCTGTCCATGCCGCCGTACGACCTGTGGCTCCGGGGCCACGACGACATCGTCGGCTGGATGCTGGGCGTCGGGGAGGTGTGCCGGGGCTCGAAGCTGGTCCCGGTCGTGGCCAACGGCACGCCGGCCTTCGCCCACTACCACCCGAGCCGGTCGGGCGACGGCTTCGAGCCGTGGGCGCTCATGGTCATCGAGATCGTGGAAGGGAAGGTCAGCGGGATCACGTCCTTCCTGGACACGAAGCGCTGGTTCCCGCTCTTCGACCTGCCCGAGCGGCTCGAAAAGGAGTAGGAGCAGGCGAGGAGCCCGTTTCGCCGCGTCCGCGTTCCGGTGACCGGATTCCGGCGATACGGCGGACTTTTCCTTCTATCCGTTACTGGCCTCCGCTTGTCGCGTTGAAGGTGCGTGAAGGCCGCAAGCCCTGCGGTCGACCTCTTCATCTCGCAAGGAGACCTGATGTCGCATATCGCGAAGGCAGCTGCCGTCATCGCCGGCGCCGGTGCCATCCTGGCCGGCGGCGCCGGCCTGGCCGCCGCCGATGCCGGAGCGCATGGTGAGACCGTCAAGAGCCCCGGCGTCATCTCGGGCAACGCGGTCCAGGTGCCGATCCACGTCCCGATCAACCTCTGCGGCAACACGGTGAACATCGTCGGCCTGCTCAACCCGGCCTTCGGCAACGTGTGCGCGAACATCTCGGAGCATCACGGCGCCTACGGCCACTGATCTGCCGCCCCATGCCACTGCGGCCTCCCCTTCGCGTTCGGGGAGGCCGCAGTCGTCATGTCGGCGGGGGCCGCCGGATCCGCCGGCCGGCGGCAGGTCACGCGTAGCGGTAGATCCGGTTGTGGTCGAGCAACTGGGCGGGGGTCGCGTTCCACGGCGGCATCGGCTCGTGGAGGCTGAAGATCCGACCGCTCTGCGGATCGGATGCGGGCAGCTTGCGGCGCGGCAGATAACCGGCGTCCGGATGCGCCTTCTGCCAGCGGTCCCACAGCAGGTCCATGAAGGCATGGTGCAGCCAGAAGACCGGATCGTTGGGCGAGGTGGCGCCCAGCATCGCCCCGCCGACCCAGCGGTGCACCCGGTTGTGGTTGTACGTCGTGACGGTGCCGCGGGGCCCCCATCCCTCCATCCGGTTCCGGAACCCCTTGGCGACGGTGGAGTTCCACGGCGCGGCGTCGTACACCGGATCGCTCAGCGCCTTGGCCACGTCCTGCCGGGTCGGCAGTGAGACGGGGTCGGAGGGCCGGCCGAGGTCGCGAGTGAGGAAGGAGCCGTCGCCGACCCGGGCGCGGATGTTCCAGTTCCCGTTGGCGTGGGCGAACGCGCCCGTCGTCACCTTCCGGTCACCGGCCCGGCCGGTGCCCCCGAGGAAGTCCTCCGCCCAGAGCGAGGAGGCCGGGGAGTTGTCCCTCGTCCAGTCCCAGTACGGGACCGACACCCCGGGGTCGACGGCCCGCAGGGCGCGTTCGAACTCCAGGAGGAAGCGGCGGTGCCACGGGAAGAACGAGGGGGTCATGTGGCTGGCGCGCGGCCCCTCCTCGTCGTCGGTGACGTAGTGCTCGCCGTGCAGGACGACGAACTCGTCGTAGCGGCCGGAGCGCTTGAGCTCCAGGAGTGCGCCGACGAAGCGCCTCTTCTCCGTACGGGTGAGGTTTCGCTGGTTCTTCCGGGTGTAGACCACGGTCGGCTCTCCCGTTGTCAGAGGTGGTGCAGGGGAGACGGCGCCAGCTGGGCGTCGCCCAGTTCGTCGACGGCGGCGCGCGCGGCGTCGAGGAGCGTCGGGAACGACTCGTAGTGGTTGACCACGCTCAGGTAGCTGCCGTCGGCGCGGCGCATCACGTGCAGCGGGCGGCCGTCGATGCGGACCTCCACGTCCCGTACGGCGGCGACGGTCATGGCGTCACCGGCCGCCGCTGCCCGCCGGGCGCCGGCCGCCCCCGCGGGCCGCGTGCCCCGGGCGGTGCCCTGGATGTGCCGGCCCCGGTACGTCTCGGCGAACCGCTCGGCGTACCGCTCCGGCTCCGTGCCGCCCGGTCGCACCGCCGCCGCCCCCGGGCTGCCGGCCGCGGGGGTTCCCTGTGTGGGCCGCTTGCCCAGGATGGGGGCGAGCGCCCCCGCGGTGCCCGCGATCACGCTCAGCGCGAAGGCGCCGCGCAGCAGGATGCGGCGCGGCAGGGAACCTCCTCGGACGGTCGCTGCGCTCCCGCGCGTCATCAGGCCCATGCCGAACACCCCTTGCCCCTCGCTCCGGTCCGCTTCCGCGCTGTGCGCCTGCCTCGGTGTTGCCAACGACCCGTCGGCGAAACAGTTCTCGTACGGGAGCGGCCGGCGTCCGTCCCGGTACGCCGGCCACCGGTGCGGGACGTCAGTCCATGAGCAGGGCGGCGGCAGGCGTGCCCTGCAGCACGGGCGAGATCAGCGCGACCTGGGGCAGGACGGGCTCGAGCCGCCCCCCGCGGTCGGCGCGCGGCGCGGACACCGGCGCGTCCACGGAGGCCCCCGGCGTCGAGAGCAGCACGTCGGAGGCGTCCGAGACGGCGCGCAGCGCTCCGATGTTCGTGTCGGCCAGCGGCCCGTCGACGGGGAGTTCGAGCGTGGTCTCCGGGAGCTCGGCGGTGAACGGCACGGAGGGCAGCGTCCGCTTCGGAAGCATCCGGCCGCTGACGTGACGCGGCCCGTCGGGCACACCGGCCACGGGCACCGGGACTCCGGTGCGCAGTTCGGGGGCCCGGATCGGCAGGACCCTCTCCAGGTTCTCCAGCGGCAGGTCGACCGGCACCGACGTGCCGGCGGCGGCGGGTGACGCCGCCGCGACGGTCGCCATGCATGCCATGAACGCCGCCGCGACAGAACCTCGGGTGGTCAGCTTCATTGATACGTACGTCCCCTCTGAAATCGCAGACACGCTGTCGCTCTGCAAGAACGAGCCAAACGCCCGAACCAGTGCATAGTTCCCCCGTCCGCAGCAACCGGCTCCGGTCAAAACGGTCGTACGCGCTCCTGGAGGGTGTGGGTATGAAGATCCCGACGCAGGCGTCCACGCAGCAGATGCTGCGGGCGCACAACGCCGATCTCGCCGATCCTGACTTCTGGCAACTGCCGCGCTCCGAACGGCTGAAAGCGTTCGCCCTGCTGCGCGGGCTCGACGCCCCGGTGCTGTTCGGGGACGGAGCGGGGGCGCCCGGTCGGCGCGGCCGGGCGGGCAAGGGGTTCTACGCGCTGGTGAAGCACGCGGACGTGGTGGGGGCGAGCCGGCAGCCCCGGCAGTTCGCGAGCGCCCCGGGCGTCACCACACCGGAACCGGCCGCCTGGGCGAAGGCCGTGTTCGGGAACTCCATGGTCAACATGGACGGCGCCGAGCACGCCACGATGCGCCGGATCGTCTCGCGGGCCTTCACGCCGCGCCTGCTGGCCGCCGCCGAGGAGGACATCCGCGACGTCGCCCGGCGCGTGGTCGACGAGATGATCGCCGGGCGCCCGCACGACTTCGTCCCTTCGGTCGCCTCCCGGATGCCGTTCGAGATCATCTGCAACCTGATGGGCATCCCGGAGCGCTACCGGCCGGAGATCGCCGACCGGGTGAACCACGCGTCGGAGAACGTCGGTGTCAAGCGCGGCGCACGGGCCAGGCTGCGGGTGCCGGGTCGCGGCCTGCGGGCCCTGGCGCACATGCAGTTGGTCATGGCGAAGCTGGCCCGTGAGCGGCGCAGCCGTCCCACCGGCGACCTCATCTCGGCGCTGGTGCGCGCGGACATCGACGGCCAGTCGCTGTCCTCCCGGCAGCTCGGCGCCTTTTTCTCCCTGCTGCTGGTGGCGGGGGTGGAGACCACCCGCAACGCCATCGCCCACGGGCTGGCGCTGCTGACCGAACACCCGGATCAGCGCGAGCTGTTGGTGTCCGACTTCGACCGGTACGCCGACGGGGCCGTGGACGAGATCGTGCGGCACTCGACGCCGATCATCCAGTTCCGCCGGACGGTGACGGCCGAATGCACCCTCGGCGGGCGGGAGTTCCGGCCCGGGGAGAAGGTGGTGCTCTTCTACGCGTCGGCCAATCGGGACGAGGCGGTCTTCGAGAATCCCGACGCCTTCGACATCACCCGGGACCCCAATCCGCATCTCGGGTACGGCGGTGGCGGTCCGCATTACTGCCTGGGGTCACATCTGGCCCGGCAGGAGATGAAAGCGCTGTTCCACGAATTGCTCACCAGGCCGCGGGATCTGCGGGCGGTGGGAATTCCGGAACTCGTCGACTCGAACTTCGACAACCGCGTGCGCGCGCTGCGTTTCGCTTTCGAGCCGTCCTGAACGGGCCTTTCCGGGGGCCGGAGAGCCGTGGGGGGCGGGGGGGGGGCGGCCGCGGGCCCCCGGGGGCGGGGCGGGCGCGCCCCGGGGGGCCCCCGGAACAACACCGGGCGGGGGGGCGGACAGCC